>JAQXRL010000061.1 GCA_029218505.1 Eubacteriales bacterium
CCTGCTGCACGGCCTCAAGAACAGGGGATACCGGGGAGAGGTGCGCATTCTCGCTGTTCGAGCGGCGGATATCCTCTGCGGCGGAGCCGGAGAAGCAGGAGGAGCGCACCATCACCGGCATTACCCGGTATCTGCAGGAGCATCTGGCGGAGGAGATCAGCCTCTCCGTCCTGGCGGAGCGGTTCCATCTGAATCCCCAGTATATCAGCCAACTGTTCAAGAGCGAAATCGGCGTAAATTTCCTGGCCTACCTGACCAATATCCGCATGGAAAAGGCGAAAAAGCTGCTGCTGGCCACGTCTCTCTCCATCGCCGAGGTGGCGGAACAGTCGGGCTATGGGGACTACCGGGTGTTTACGAAGGTGTTCAAAAAATCCGAAGGCATCACCCCATCTCAGTACCGCCGGGATTTCCTGGAGGAAACTGGTACAGCCAGCATCTGAAAGGAACGGATTACCATGAGCAAATATCATCGGCTTTGGAAATATGTCCAGGAGAGCGGAAGGGAATCCCTCAAGCTCACGTTTGCAGAAATCGAAAGCATTCTGGGTATGCCAATCGACCATTCCTTCCTGAACGATAAAAAGGAACTCACGGCGTACGGTTATCGGGCCGGAAAGATTTCCATGAAGGAACGGACCATTGTGTTTGAAAAAATGATAGAATCGATGGATGAAAAAGCTGCGTACACAGACGGGAAGGAAAAAACGGAATGAAAAGAAGAGTGATTACAGGACTTTTTGTGCTGCTGTGCGTCTTTTTGCTGCTCAGCCTGATCTGGTTCGGCTGGCGCCATATGGCTTACTCCGGATTTGCGAAAGACATGACTCGCACCGATATGTCTTCGCCCCTGTTTCCCACCTATGCGGCAAAGGATGAAGACGGCTTTGATTATACGGTCAAATATCCTGACTATCTGTCGTTGACCGGCAATCTGGCAGTAGGCTTTCCGGGAACCGAAGAGAACCCTTTCACCGATGGGCTGATCATTTGGCCCAAATGCACGGGGCGCTATGAATATGGCGTTATTCTCAATTCCAGGGAAGACGACGGCAACGGCTATATGTTCTATATTGATGCCCAGGGCAATGCGATGGATGCGGAATATCAGTCCATCGCGGAGGAATACCAGGAGGTTATCCGCGAACTGATGGATCGCGCACAGAATACATGGAATCTGAATTGACTGTTGCAAGGGCCTTTTACAAGGCCCTGCAGGCTGTCGAAAAACACAGGGAGAGCACGAGAGGGGCTTCGGGCCACTCGAATTACCATCGTGGCCGGCGGCCACGGGCGCTGATTTTGCGGCCGGAATCCGCAGGATGCTTGCTTCCCCGTCCATCAGCTCGTCAAAAAGTCTTTTGGGACAAGCTGAAGGGCCTTTTACAAGGCCTGGGCTTTGCAGATGGAAGCTGGGGAAAAGCTCGATGGGATGAAGAAAAACGATGTCCGGATTGCTGGCCAGGATTGGCTCGCCGGGGATTCCGGAGGAAGTTTATGCGCATATTGTCCGCGGAGAGACATGACCACGGAGCAGGAATGCGGCGCCGCCACCCCATCGATGCAGGTTCCGAAGCACACCGTTCAGGTTCGTTTGTAATCCTGGCAGACAAACGCATTTCTGCCTGAACCTCTGCTTTCTACACAACGCTATGCGTTTTGATCCGGTTGACAACTCAGGGAAAACCCTGGATCGCCTCACCGGTAGGCAGTCGGTAATCAATCGGACGGCAAGGGAAAGATTCTATGCGGATTGTGAAGAAAGCGGAAGCAAGGAAAGAGGAAATTTGGGATGGCGTGATTCAGCGAATCACAGACCATCGGATCCGGGCGAGATTGTCCGAACGAAGGAGTTGCCTGTGCTGGAACGCCTGACGAAGGCAATTCTGCCTTTGAACGTGGAGTCCAGGATCGGCGTTGAAATGATGGAGCAGGTGCATCGCCCACAAAATGCGCTGATGCACCAGAAGATGCAGGCGACATTGCTGGCGAAAATCCATCCCATCCTGACCGAACTGGTGGAGGAAGGCATTCAGCAGGGAATCTTCCCTGCGCGATATCCGGAATCGGCGGTGGAGGTGACCATTCTCTACGCCAATACCGCTTTCGACACGGTGAAAGCGTCCGGACTCCGTCCCGCGCAGCGGGAACGGAAACAAACCTGGCCGCGATGGAAACTGCGCAGATCATGAAACAGAAAGCCTGGAAGCGAGCTTTCTATTCTATTTTGAACATCTATCGACGGACAGTCGGTCTATACGGAAGGGAAAAACGAGATGAACAGAAAGCGCAATTATCATCGGTTTCTTTTGTTGTGGGCGGGCGAATTGGTTTCGTCCATCGGCGGCGGACTGACCAGCTTCGGCCTGGGGGT
>JAQXRL010000062.1 GCA_029218505.1 Eubacteriales bacterium
GGCGAGCTTACCGCCCTGAACGAAGGCGACATTATCGTCACCGCCACCGCTCAGGACACCGATGTGGCTGCCAATGTGAACGTAAGCATCTCCGCTGCCGCGCCGCTTCCCTCCATTGCGATAACCGGCGAAACCAATGTAACGGTTGGCGCCGTCGTATCCTATTCCGCCTCCGCCAGCAATTTTGCAACCGCACCCACCATTCACTGGAGCGTTTCCAATGCCGACGGCGCTGCGGAACCACACGCCACCATCGACGCGGAAGGCAATCTTTCCGCCGTTCATGCGGGCAGCGTCGTGGTTACCGCCACCGCCCAGGACACGGAGGTTTCCGGCAATTTGGCGGTGACCATTGTTGCCGCGACTCCTACAAACACGCCCGAACAGCTTCCCGATCCGCAAGTGATCATCTCGGGCGAAAACACCGTTGCCGAAGGCCGCGCGATCCAACTCAGCGCTTCCGTGGATCAGTATCCGGACGCGGTGTTTTCCTGGAGCGTATCCAGCGAGGATGGCGTCGCCCATGCCAGCGTTGACCAGAACGGCATGGTTACAGGCATAAAGGCCGGCATGGCAATCATCACCGTTTCCACCATCCTGAACGAAAAAACCTGGTCCGCTACCTTCGCTGTTTCCGTGTTCGCGCCTTACTTGACCATTGTTGCGCCGGAAAATGCTTCCAGTCTATTCGTCGGCAGTTTCTTGCAATTTGCCGCGCAAGCGGTTGGACTGGAAAACGACCTTGCCGTTACATGGAGCATCGCCAATGCCGATGGTACCGAAAGCGCCTATGCTTCCGTGGACGAAAATGGCCTGGTCACCGGTTTGGCGGAAGGCAAGGTCAGCGTGCGAGCCACCGTCACCGCAAACAACAACACCTATTCCGACGCATACGCCTTGGACATCGTGCCGGTGGAAATTACCTCGGCGGTTATTTCCACGCCGCAGGCTGAAATTTTCTCCTGCAACGCGCTGCAATTCTCTTTGAGCTTCCTTCCCGAAAACGCCACGTATCTTCCTGCCGCGCAGGATATTTCCTGGATTCTGGAAGAAGGCGCGGCTTCCGCAACCATCAACGACGGACTTTTGACGCCCATTGTGAACGAAGAAGGGCTTCTGATGGGCGACGACGGCCAGGGCGGCGTAACCACCGTGGATGCCGCAACGGTGGTGGTGCGCGGCTACTATGGCGAACTCTATGCCACCGCGAACGTCACCATTCGCCAGGCCGTGACGGAATTGTTCACGGAAGAGAGCCTGTCTGTCGCAATGGGAAGGACCGAACAAATTCAGTTTGCCGTTGCGCCGGTTGGCGCGAATCAGACGATCACCTGGAGCACTTCGGATTCTTCCATCGCCACCGTAGACGAACGCGGCTCGGTTACCGGCGTGTCCGCGGGCGACGCATCCATCACCGCTTCCATTGACGGCGGCAGACTGACTGCCACGACGCAGGTTCACGTAACGCAGCTGGCAGAAGATTTCGATGTGTTCTGTCCCGTCAGCTTCCTGCCCATTGGCGATTCCTGCACCGTCATGACCTTGTTCTATCCTGCCGCATCTTCCGACCATCTGGAATGGGAATCCTCGGATCCGGCGGTGGCTTCCATCAACGAGCGCGGCAAGATTACCGGTCACGCCGCCGGAAGCGTCTCCCTCCGCGCCACCAACGCCAGCGGCATCGTCAAAACCATCGAATTGGACGTGGGCGTTCCCGCGGATTCCATTCTGTTGTTCTCGGATTTGTTCTCCTTCGATTATCTGGTGCTTGGCGTGGGCCAGGTCATCACGCTGCCGGTAACGCTGGCTCCGGAAAACGCCACGCTGGCCAGTTGCATTTCCTTTGACAACGACAATGGCGCATACGTCATTACAAACGGCGCCAACAGCATCAAAGGCGTGAAGAAGGGCCGCACCAGCGTTACGTTTATCTCCGCAGACGGTTTTGCCTCGCGCACGATCCAAATTCGCGTGGTGGATAAAAACAGAGGCGTTACCAAGCTGAGTTTGAACAAATCTTCCATCAGCATTCAGGAAGGAAAGACATACTCCCTGCGTGCATCCGTAAATTCCTCCGCTTCCGTCAAGGGCGTATTGTGGCTCAGCGCCGACGCCAATATTGCCGCCGTCAACGGCAAGGGGAAGGTTACAGCGGCAAACCCTGGCACCACAACGGTCTACTGCCTGGCTTCCTCGGGCATTCTGCGCTCCTGCAGCGTGACGGTGAAGGAAGTTCTTCCTTCCTCTGTGAAGCTGAACAAGTCCCGGCTGTCCATCTATGCAGGCAAGAGTTACAAGCTGAAGGCCACGATTTCTCCCTCCAACGTGCTTCAGGAAGCAAACCGCGTGTTGCATTGGAGCACCAGCAATCCCATGGTAGCGCTGGTAACGGATGAGGGACAGGTTTTCGCCATGAGTCCCGGCACATGCACCATCAAGGTCACCACGGCCAACGGCAAAACCCGCAGTTGTACGGTTACGGTCAAGGCCGTTCGCGTCAGCAAGGTATCCGCCTCCAATCCCCATGGAACCCTGGTGACTGGCGGTGAATATCAGATGAATTGCACGCTGTCTCCTTCCAACGCCTCCAACAAGGAAGTGACCTGGAAGTCCAGCAACAACCGCGTCGCGTCGGTAAATTCCGCCGGCGTCGTGTTGGCAAAATCCACCGGCAAGGCGACCATTACCGCAACCGCCAAGGACGGTTCCGGCAAGCGCGCTTCCTTCCAAGTAACGGTGAAGGCCGCGCCGCTGGAAGCCTTCTATGTGACATATCAAAATTCCGAAACCGGCGAAGAGATCTCCCTGGAGGGCACAACGCTGGAAATGGCATACGGCCAGCAAATACAGGTGACGCCCTACGTAACGCCCAGCATCTCCGGCGTGTTTACCTCCAGCAACGATAGCGTCGCCACCGTTACCAAGAACGGCCTGATCACGGCCACCGGCGGCGGAACCGCGACCATTACGGCAATTGCCGGCGGACAATACTCCCTGTCCTTCCAGGTACACGTGGCCACAGACAGCACCGTTGCCTACCGCGCCCTGGTGATTGGCCAATTCACCAGTTCCAAGCAAAAGGGATATCTGACGTTCTGCGCAAACAGTTGCACGGGAATATACGATACGCTCAAACGCAGCCGCTTGGATGGCAACGGTTACAGCATTGCCACGGGCCGGAATTATTCCGATCCCCAGTCCGTACTGAACAAGATCGCTTCTACTTTTGCGGATGCGGATGAGGATGACGTTTCCATCATCTACATGAATGCCCACGGCGAATCCCATGACGGTTCGTATCGGTGGTATCTGTATTACGGAGACGACCCCAACGACGCTTCTACTTATCTGACTGGCGGACAAATTGTCAATGCGGTGAAGCAGATCAAAGGTCACGTGGTATTGTTCCTGGCTTCTTGTTACAGCGGCGTTTGTCTGACGGATCCGGAAAATGCGGAAACCTTCGATACGGCGGAAATCAACGCCTTGGCCGAAGAAGCCCAAAGCGAGTTGATGAGCGCCTCCGCCACCGTTCGCAGCATGATATCCAGCGCGGATAAATCCGCCGCAGGCAGCATTTCCGTGCTGTGCGCCGCAACGGACACCACCGGATGCTATCTGAAAACCGCCTCTACCCGATCCATTGATTTCTTCACGGAAGCCGCCACGCGGGGCATGGGCTGGAATCTGTTGGACGACGTCTCATGCACCCCTGCCGCAGATTCCAACGGCGACGGTATCGTGACGTTGGGAGAACTGGCGCCCTATGTACGCAGCGAGACCACCAGTTCTACAGAGTATTACCAGAAACTGTTCCCCTCTGCATTCATGGGCAATCCCAGCGCAACCTCCTGTTACTATGTCTCCTCCAAGGCCAAAAACCTGGCGATTGTAGGCGGCATGAACGCTCAATAATTTTCGCCATGCGAACCTTGCCCGCCGGTTTATTGCCGGTGGGCCTTTGTTTCCGGATCTCCAGACGCCGCCGCCGTTTTAAGCTGTACGTAATGCATAATTTACGCATTTGCATTCGCAAAATCTATAATTATACACTTGCGCAAAAACCTCCTTCTGATGTAATCTATAGGCTAAGAAAATATTTGATTGGAGTGATCTTGCAATGACTTATACTGAAAGCGTATTGTCATCCATTGAGAAGAAGTATGCCGATCAACCGGAATTCCTTCAGGCTGTCCGGGAAGTATTTGAGTCTTTGGAAAAGGTGATCAGCAAAAACGAGGAAGTTTACAAACGCGAAGCCATTTTGGAACGCCTTGTTGAGCCGGACCGCCAGATCATCTTCCGCGTGCCGTGGGTGGACGATCAAGGACAAGTTCGCATAAACACCGGATATCGCGTACAATTCAACAATTCCATTGGGCCATACAAGGGCGGTCTGCGCCTGCATCCTTCCGTAAACCTGAGCATCATGAAATTTTTGGGATTTGAGCAGGTATTCAAAAATTCCCTTACCAGTCTGCCCATCGGAGGCGCCAAAGGCGGCAGCGACTTTGATCCCAAGGGCAAGAGCGACCGGGAAGTGATGGCTTTCTGTCAGAGCTTTATGACAGAGTTGTGCAAATACATTGGCGCGGACACTGACGTTCCGGCGGGCGACATTGGCACAGGCGCGCGGGAAATTGGTTATCTGTTTGGCCAATACAAGCGCATTCGCGGCCTGTATGAAGGCGTTCTCACCGGCAAGGGCCTGTCCTACGGCGGTTCCTTGGTGCGCACGCAGGCGACGGGATACGGCCTGCTGTATCTGGTGGAAGAATTGCTGAAGTGCCATCAGGACAACATCCAGGGCAAGGTTGTGGCAATTTCCGGCGCGGGCAACGTGGCCATCTATGCCGCCGAAAAGGCCCAGCAGCTGGGCGCAAAGGTCGTCACCATGTCCGATTCCACGGGCTGGATTTACGATGAAGACGGCGTTGATCTGGCGGTGGTCAAAGAAATCAAGGAAGTGCGCCGTGCACGCTTGACGGAGTACAAAAAGGCCCGTCCCAACGCCCAATACCACGAAGGCAAGGGCGTATGGACGGTAAAATGCGATATTGCGCTGCCCTGTGCGACCCAGAACGAGCTGCTCATTGACGACGCCAAGGCCCTGGTGGCAAACGGCGTGAAGGTTGTGGCAGAAGGCGCCAACATGCCCACTTCCATTGAAGCAACCAAGTATTTGCAGAACAGCGGCGTATTGTTTGTTCCGGGCAAAGCAGCCAATGCCGGCGGCGTAGCTACCTCCGCGCTGGAAATGTCCCAGAATAGCGAACGCCTCAGCTGGTCCTTCGAGGAAGTGGACGCCAAGCTGAAGTCCATCATGGTCAACATCTATCATAACATTGAAGACGCCGCAAAGCGCTATGATTGCGAAGGAAATTACGTGGCTGGCGCCAACATTGCGGGATTCGAAAAAGTTGTCGATGCAATGATGGCACACGGCGCGTGCTAAAATCCCTTCCAGACAAAATCCTCTATGGAAACACAGCAAAGAACCGGAAAGGCAATCTTTCCGGTTCTTTGCTCAGACGGTCGAAAAGCGCAGGAAAAGCATGAGCGGGCTTGGGGACACGCAAATTGCCATCGCGGGCGGCGGCATGTACGGCGACCACGGCCGCAACTGGCACAGCAGTGTCAGCAGCCCGGCAAGGCTGGCATAGCGCCATGCGTTTGCGCGGGAAATGCATATCTGCTCTGCTGGTTGCCGCGGAAATTCTTAGAAATTTCAGGCGAGATATGCTCTGCTTTCATGGCGTCAAAAACGCTGCTTTGAGACGCGTTTGGAAACTGATCGCGCAATCTTTCCGGTTTCTTTATGGTATGCGAGCAAAAATTTACGTGCAAGGAAGAACTTTGCACGCGGCTTTGCTTGACTTTTCCAATCGAGATCGGTATAATTATGCCCTGTAAAGGGGAGTAGCAAGCGCAACCTGCGCAGCCGCGTGCGTCATCTCGGCGATTCCGCCCGCATCGGTTTGAAATTGCAAGACCTTTGCAGCCTTCGTGTTGCAAAGGTCTTTTTTTGCGACACTGCATTTCCCATCTTGAAGGAGGTACCATTATGCAAGCCATTCTCGGCAACTTCACCGCCATCACCCTTCCGATGGTCATCATGTGGTGCATTGGCGGGCTGCTCATCTTCCTGGCCATCAAAAAGGACATGGAGCCGTCTTTGCTGCTGCCCATGGGATTCGGCGCAATCATGGTAAACCTGCCCTTTTCCGGGGCTGTGGAAACGTTGGAAACGCTGTTTTCTGCCGGCATTGCCAACGAATTGTTTCCGTTATTGCTGTTTATTGGCATCGGCGCCATGATCGATTTTGGGCCGCTGCTATCCAACCCCAAAATGCTCCTGTTTGGCGCCGCGGCGCAGTTTGGCATCTTCTTTACGCTATCCATGGCAAGTTTGTTTGGCTTTGATCTAAAGGATGCCGCTTCCATCGCGATCATCGGCGCGGCCGACGGTCCCACATCCATCTTTGTGGCAAACTATTTTGGCACAAAGTATATTGGCGCAATTATCGTGGCGGCATATTCTTACATGGCATTGGTACCCATCGTACAGCCCGCCTGCATCCGGCTGGTAACCACCAAAAAGGAGCGCCTGATCCATATGGATTATGCGCCGGGCAAAATTTCCAAGACCACGCGCATCCTGTTCCCCATTTTGGTGACCGTGCTTGCAGGCCTTGTGGCGCCGACATCCGTTGCGCTGGTGGGATTTTTGATGTTTGGCAATCTCCTGCGGGAATGCGGCGTATTGAACTCTCTTTCTGAAGCGGCGCAGAACATGCTGGCCAATTTGATTACCCTCCTGCTGGGGCTCACGGTGGCGGTACGCATGCAGGCCGACGCATTCCTGGCGCCGGAAACGTTGCTGATCCTGGCGTTGGGACTAATCGCCTTTATGTTTGACACCTTTGGCGGCGTGTTGTTCGCCAAATTCCTGAATCTGTTTTTTAAGCAGAAGATCAACCCGATGATTGGCGCAGCCGGAATTTCCGCCTTCCCCATGTCTTCCCGTGTGGTGCACAAAATGGGCTTGAAGGAAGACCCCTACAACTATCTGCTCATGCATGCCGCCGGCGCCAACGTGGCCGGACAGATTGCGTCTGTCATTGCAGGCGGCATGATTATCGCCTTAATCGGTTGACAAGGAGGATACATTCATGCATATCAATTTTGCTGCGTTCCTGGACACGCTGCCCATTATGCTTTACGGCATGATCTCCATTTTTGCCGTCATGGCCGCTATTTTCGCCATTGTGGCAATCCTAAACCGCTTTACGAAGTAAGAATTCCCAAAACATCCGGGAGCCTGATGGCCGTTGTTCCGCCACCAGGCTCCTGTCTTTTGGCATTTGGGAAAACTTTTTGCGGGCTATATCTCCATTCCGGAAACGCCCTTGCCCACCAACGCGATGGCGCATGGCGCAGAAAGCAGTTCCCTTGCCAGGGCGTTGACGCCATCCAGCGTCAGCGCGTTGACGCGGTTGATCACTTCCGTCTCCGTGCGCGTTTCGTTCATCAGCAGCAGCCGGCGGCCAATGGATTGCATTCTGGCGGAAGTGGATTCCTGTCCCAGAATAAACCCGGCTTTCAGCTGCTCCCGGCCCATGGTGAATTCCCGCTGCGTCAATCCGTCCCGCGCCATGCGCGCGGCCTCTTCCCGCAGCATTTCTGCCACGCGAACGGCGTTTTCCGGGTTGGTGCCGGCATATACTGTCAAAAGTCCGCAGTCTGTATACACGCCCGGATAGCTGTATACGGAATACGCCAGACCGCTTTCCTCACGGATTCTCTGAAACAGCCTGGAAGACATGGAGCCGCCAAATACGCTGTTCAGCAGCGCAAGGTCGTAATTGCGCTCATCCCATTGATCCAGTCCAGGATATCCCAGGCAAATGTGCACCTGCTCGATGTCTTTTTCCCGATTCAAGGTCGTCGGCGGCACGACGTTTGTAACAAAATCCGGCCGGGAATATCCCTCTGCGCTCCATGCGCCCAGATACTTTTCTGTCAGCGCCAGCACATGATCCCAATCATAGTTCCCCGCCAAGGAGAGCACGGCGTTCTCCGGGCGATACATCGCCTGATAGTACGTCAGCAAATCCTGTCTGGAAAAGCCCCCCACGCTTGCGGAAGAGCCCAGAATGGGACGCGCGATGGGTTGATCGCCATACTTTGCCAGCATAATCAGCTCGCCCGCCACATCCTCCGGCGTGTCCTCCGCCATGGAGATTTCTTCCAGCACCACGCCCTTTTCCTTCTCCATCTCCGCCGGATCAAACAACGGCGCCGTTACCAAATCCGAAATTACATCCATCGCCAAAGGCAGATGTTCGTCCACCACTTTGGCATAAAAACAAGTGCATTCCTTGGAGGTAAAGGCGTTCAGTTGACCGCCCACCTCATCCATTTCCTCCGCAATGTCCCGGGCCGTGCGCTTTTGTGTTCCCTTGAACACCATATGTTCCAAAAAATGGCTTACGCCCGCCTGCGCCGGGGTTTCATATTGCGAACCCGCGCCAAGCCACAAGCCTACAGATACCGAACGAAAATGCGGAATTTTCTCCCCGATCACGCGCAATCCGTTGGGTAGGGTTATCTGATCATACACACAAAAACCTCCGTTTCAAAACCGATGCGACACAATTTTTGGCAACAGGCAATGCACCGTTCTGCCGCGCTGATCTGTTTTCTATATTTCTCCCTGCAGCCGTCCGTCATGGTCATCGTAAACGTCCCCGCCAATCGCGTCCACCAGCACCGTGCGAACATTGCCCTTGCGCGCATCGCGAATGGAAAACGCCCAGCAGAGCGTCATCGTTTCATCCTGGGAAAACACATTTGCAAACACCGGCTGAATCCCCACCAGCGCATCCTCCGGATCATCAAAGGAAGTACAGATATGCTCCGGATCGATATTTCCCGCCGCATGGTTCAGGGAATGCAGCGCCTGCTCCGCCGTAATGTATTCCGGCGTTCTGTCGCCGTCTGCGGGTACATATGCATGCCAACGCAAGTTTACATGGGCGACCCCATAGGAATAATATGCCGCCTCGATTGCGCTTTCATGCGCAAATACGCCGGGTTCCACTTGCTGCGCCCATTGGAACGCATAATATCGATCCGTAGGCACGCCATCTTCGTCAAAGCTGCCGTATTGCGGCAGAGGATGCTCCAGCATTTCCGCAGGCAGCCATGCGCGCAAAAACGCCTCCGCCTGTCCAAACGCCCGATCGCTGCCGCCGATTTCCGCTTGCGCCGGCGTTTTTTCATTGTATTCCCACAGATAAAACGCGGCATCCTCCTCTACGTACAAGTCTTCCCGAAACCTTCCCCTAGGATTGTCTGCCGCTGCCAGGGTGTAACGAACGCCCAACTCGTCGGATTGCTTCGACCAGGGCAGGCCGGCCCACAATGCGCCGGCCAGGGCGTCTCCATCCGGCAAGGCCGGTTCTGCACGATAGGCATGGTGCGTCAGCACTGGCATGTCGGGAAATTCCTGATCCCAGGAATAACACACCGTGCCGGTTTCCGCCAGCGCGCACATTGGCAGGAGCAGCGCCGCACACAGCGCAAGGATTCTTTTCATCATGTGATCGCCCTCCGTGTTTCAAGATTGTTTAAGCATTAGACGGCTCCTTCCAGAAGATGGTTCCGCCAAACAGGAGGACGAACTGTGCCCGCAATCCTGGCACAAAGCTGCCGGAAATCACAGCCACCCGTTCAGGGATGGCTTTCCTCAGCCCCGTCAGGGCCGATTACCCTCTTAAGAAGGCATAGAAGGATTGTCCACCACACGCGGTCCCGATGGTTGCCAAACGGGGGGGTTTGCCAACGAGGGCGCCCGGCCGCTTGCAATCTGTGGATTTGCGGCCAACGGCCGGGACGGGAACACATTTTCCCGCAAACGCAAGCGTTTGCTCTTGAAAAAACGCCAGAAATGACGTGCATGCCGTCATTTCTGATGAAAATGCTTCCTGCCGCTACTTTGTCAATGCTCTGAAGTCGCATCTGCGATGTGGCTTCATGTCCCTGTTCCATTGGAGGGTGCGTCGATTCGGCGAACAAAGAAATCAAATCCGCCGAACGAATCGCCGGATTTGATGAAACGGTTGCCGCACGGATCTGCGGCACGGGCCTCCTAGCGGCGCGGCGGCCTTCCGCCATGATCGCCAGAACGATGTTCTCCGTCCCGGCGCGGCGGTCTGCGCACCGGCATGGACTCGTCGTCATAGACGATATCGCTGCGCACCAGGTTGATGCGACCCTGGCTGTCGATTTCTGCAACGCGGCAATCCAACGTATCGCCGATTTTTACCACGTCCTCCACCTTTTCCACGCGGCCATTGGCCAGCTTGGAAATGTGAATCATGCCGTCCTTGCCAGGCGCGTATTCCACAAATGCGCCAAAGGGCATGATGCGCACCACAGTGCCGGTAAACACATCACCCACCTGCAAATCCTTGGCAATGCCTTCGATGATGGATTTCGCGCGCTTGGCCGCGGCGTCGTCCTGCGTGGCAATAAACACGCTGCCGTCGTCCTCAATGTCGATCTTCACGCCGGTGTCTTCAATAATCTTATTGATGGTCTTTCCGCGCGGACCCACAACCTCGCCAATCTTCTCGGGATTGATGAAGAAATGAATGATCTTCGGCGCATATTTGCTCAAGTTGGCTCTGGGCGCAGGAATGACTTCCAGCATTTTGCCCAGAATATGCATGCGGCCGTCATACGCTTGTGCCAACGCCTGGCGCAGAATTGCTTCATCAATTCCCTTGATCTTGATGTCCATCTGAATGGCGGTAATGCCGTTGGCCGTGCCTGCCACCTTGAAGTCCATGTCCCCCAGGAAATCTTCCAATCCCTGAATGTCCGTCAACACGGCCACTTTGCCGGTATTGTCCGTATCCTTAATCAAGCCCAGGGCCACGCCCGCGACAGGAGCCTTGATGGGCACGCCCGCGTCCATCAGCGCCAGAGTAGAGCCGCACACAGACGCCTGAGAAGTGCTGCCGTTGGAAGACATGACTTCGCTGACCAGGCGCAGGCAATAGGGAAACTGTTCCACGGAGGGGATCACGGGCTCCAGAGCGCGCTCCGCCAAGGCGCCGTGCCCGATCTCGCGGCGGCCCGGAGAGCGGATGGGCTTGGCTTCGCCGGTGGAATAACCCGGGAAGTTATAATGGTGCATATAGCGCTTTGTGTCTTGCGTGCCGATGCTATCCAGAACCTGTTGTTCGGACATTGGCGCAAGGGTTGCAACGGTCATCACCTGGGTTTGGCCGCGAGTAAACACGCCGGAACCATGGGCTCTGGGCAACACGCTGGTTTCACACCAAATCGGACGCACTTCGGTCAGTTTTCTGCCGTCGGGACGCACGCCGTCGTCAATGATGTGCCGGCGCATGATTTCCTTTTCCAACGCATACAGGGCGTCGCCCACTTCCACCTCGCGTCCGGCAAATTCTTCCGCAAAGCGCTGGGCAACCTCCTCCTTCACCTGCTCCTCGCGAAGGTTGCGCTCGCCGCGGTCAAACGTGGCAAACATCCATTGCACTTTGTCATATGCAAATTCCCGCACGGCGGCCTTTACGTCGTCCCCGGGAATCTCCAGCGGGAATTCCTTCTTGGGCTTGCCGATTTCCGCCACAATGCCGCCAATGAACGCGACGATCTTTTTCACTTCTTCATGGGCAAACAAAATGCCGCCCAGCATGATCTCCTCGGATACTTCCTTCGCGCCCGCTTCCACCATCAGCACCGCTTCGCTGGTTCCGGCCACGGTAAGATTCAGCGTAGAAGCTTCCCGTTGCGCCACGGTGGGATTGATGACATATTGTCCGTCCACATAGCCAACGTTCACCGCACCGATGGGCCCTGCCCAGGGAATTTGGGACGTGGCGATGGCAGCGGAAGCGCCGATCATCGCGGGAATATCGGGAATATTGTCCTGTTCCACGGACATCACCGTGGCCACAACCGCGACGTCATGCCGCATTCCTTTGGGGAACAGCGGACGCAGCGGACGATCAATCAAACGGGAAGTCAGAATCGCTTTTTCGCCCGGACGGCCTTCTCTGCGATTCCAGGAACCCGGAATATGGCCGACAGAATACAGCTTCTCTTCATAATCCACGCTCAGCGGGAAAAAATCAATTCCCGGACGGGGCGTGTCGGCCACCGTGCAGTTCACCAGCACGCAGGTGTCGCCATAGCGCACGAACGTGGAACCGCTGGCCTGTTCGGCATACTTGCCGAATTCGAGCGTGAGCGGTCGTCCGCCCAACTCCATGGTATAACTCTTGAACATCGTTTTCCCTCCTTCAGGGCATTCTCTCTATATCATTTTTCATTGATACCAAATTCATGATGGCGGCAACAACCGCCGGGCAGATATGCCGGAAAGCGCAAAGCATTGCTCCAACAGGCGGGATGGAGCGCCCCGATGGCCTTTATTCTAACCCAAAACCACAAAAACAACGGCAGAACGCGGAACTTTTCGCTTGCATCGCCTTTTGCGATCCTTGCATGAAACGCCGCCGCCGGGATAGCCCCGAACGACGGCGCTCGATCCGCTACGCGAACGTTCCAAAGCGCAGCATTACTTACGCAGACCCAACTTCGCAATCAGCGCACGATAGCTTTCAATGTCCGTGGATTTCAGATAATCCAACAAACCACGGCGCTGACCAACCATCAGCAGCAAGCCGCGGCGGCTGTGGTGGTCCTTCTTGTGCTCCTTCAAATGGTCGTTCAGGTGGTTGATGCGCGCGGTGAGCAACGCAATTTGCACTTCGGGAGATCCGGTATCGCCCTCATGGCGGCCATAGGTATTGATGATTTCCTGCTTGTTGATAACCATAGATTCATTCCTCCTGTTTCGTATTCCCGCAAGCCAGGTAAGCCGTCGGAGTTCTCGACAAACCGGGCAAGCGGATCATTTCGGCAGAACCATTCTACCACGGATACTATTTTATCATACGCAGAAGGGTTTGTAAATGCGGAAAGCGGCGGATTTTTCTAATTTCAGGTTAAACATCCAAGTTCATCAACCTTTGCGCGCGTTCTTCCTGGCCGTTTTCCAAAAGAGTCCGAATCAACGTGGAAGAAACGCGCTCACCATGATCCAGCACGGGTTCCACAATTTCCGGCACATATCCCATTTCGCCTGCAAGGCTGCGAATCATATCCACGTTGCCTGCCGCATCTTTGCCGAACGTATAGTTAAACCCCGCCACAACCGCCTTTGCCCGCATTCCTTCCACAAAGGAACGCAAAAAATCCTCCGCCGGCATATCCGCCAATTCCCGGGTGAACGGCTTCACCAACGCCCAATCTGCGCCAAGGGCCTGGATTTTCTCCAGCCGCTGCTGCGTCGTCAACAACATGCGCACCTTCTTTTCGGGAAACAACACGCTGACGGGATGCCGGTCAAAGGTGCACACCACGCTTTGAGCGCTCATTTGTCTGGCCAGCGCCACCGCCCGGCGAATCAGCGCTTGATGCGCCTCATGCACGCCGTCAAACATTCCCAGCGCCAGCACGGACGCTTTGCCCGTGAAGTCCGCTTCGTTGTAAATCACCCGCATTGCTTACTCCGTTCTCAGCAGCATCGCGCGGAACTTTACCGATCCGTCCGGCATCGGCTGTCCCACGCCAGCAAACCTGTCCTCCAGATAGATCCGCACGGGATCGTCCTGTATGCCAACCGGCCTGTCCAGCCACGCGCTTTTCAACAAATTTCCGTTCTTGACCGCATGCGCGCATCGATCGCCGGAAACCGTCACTCGCCGCATCGACGCCAACGGCGCATCCATGGGCAGCAGCGCCGCCTCCAACGCGCCTGTCTGCGCCAAATGATCGATCTCCTCCAGCGTCAGCGCATCTTCAATGGAAAAAATGCCGGCCGATATGCGTCGCAGCGACGCCATGTGCCCGCCGCACCCCAGTGCCTGGCCAATATCATGACATAAGGTGCGAATATACACTCCTCTGCCACATCGAACGCGAATGGCATAGCGGTTTTCGCCTGTCTGCCCCAGGGACACGATCTCATCCACGCGACAGGGACGCGGCGCAATTTCCACCGTTTCTCCCTTTCGCGCCAGCGCATACAGCCGCTTCCCGTCCTTCTTGATGGCGGAATACATGGGCGGAACCTGCATAATCTCTCCCACGAACGCATTCAGCACCGATTTCAGCGCGTCCTCTCCGCACCGCACCGTTTCCCTGCGCACAACTTGTCCCGTGGCGTCCTGGGTGTCCGTTTCCACGCCCAGCTGAACTTCCGCCACATAGGTCTTTTGCTTGTCCACAATATAATCGAACAGCCGCGTTGCCGCGCCCACGCATACGGGCAGCACGCCGCTGGCTTCCGGATCCAGCGTTCCGCCATGGCCTACCGCCGTTCCACGGGGCAGTCGCTTCCGCACATATAACACGACATCCGAAGACGTGCGTCCCAGCGGCTTGTCCACAATCAAAAACCCGTTCATGTCCTCACCGCCGCGCGCGCCTTCTCCAGCGCAATTTTCAACGCTTCCTTCACGGGCACATCCATCGACACGCCCGCAGCGTTTGCGTGGCCACCGCCGCCCAAGGGCACCGCCACATCCCGCGCCACATCATATCCTTTGGCCGAACGCAGGGACAATTTCGCTCCACGTCCCCGTTGTTCCGCCAAAATTCCAATCTTGACGCCGGAAATCTCCACCAAGTAATTGACGATTCCCTCGTTTTCTTCCCGGGACGCGCCCGCCCGTGCCAACATTTCTTCCGTCAGCACAGCGCTGGCAATCTTCCCTTCACATTCCACCGACAGCCCGCCCAGCACCAGGCCCAGCAATCGGGTTCTGGCCTCCGTCCTGGTGCGATACAGCATTTTTGTCAAGTATTCCGGTTCCGCGCCCGCATCCACGCATTCCGCAGCAGCGCGCATGGTATTTCCCGTGGTGTTGGCGTATCCAAACTGACCACAGTCCGTGCAAATGGCGGTATACAGCCACGATGCCATCTCCGGGGTGATAAAAACGCCCAATTTCTTGATCAGCGCCAGCGCCAACTCTCCGGTGGCGGCGCGCTGGGCATCCACGCAATTCACCCGGCCGAATCCAGGGTTTGTGCCGTGATGGTCCAACACCGCCGTGTCCTTCGCGGCGCGAAACATCCCTTCGCCGTCTCCCAGCCGGGCAATGTCCGCTACATCCACCGCCATGGCGCTTTCGGGCAGAAAGTCCATCTCCTTCGGACTGCCGACAAACTCTCCCGCACGAGGCAGAAAGGCGTACAGTTTCGCCAATCCACCGGGCAGGTATGCCGCCGCGCGCTTTCCCATGGCCTCCGCGGCCAGTTTCAACGCCATGACAGAGCCGGAAGCGTCCCCGTCCGGAAACACATGCCCCATCAGCACCAAATTCTGCGACGCGGCAAACCATTCCGCCATTTTTTCAATGCTCGCCATGGGTTTTTCCCTCAGTCTCCTTCAGGATGCGGTCGATCTTCGCCGCATACTCAATGTTGGTATCCAGTTCAAAGATCAGTTCGGGCACGTACCGCAAATCCACCGCTTTGCCCAATTCTCTGCGAATAAATCCCGACGCTTTCTTCAGCGCTTCCATCATTTCCTTGCGGCGGTCTTCTTCCAAAATGGAAATGCGCACCTTGCAGTAACGCAAATCCCGCGTAACGTCCGCGCGCAAAATCGACCACGTGCCGCCGATTCTCGGGTCATTTAATCCGTCGCGGATAATCTTGTCCAATTCTCTTCGCACTTCTTCCGAAATGCGGTCTATGCGATCAAATGCCGCCATGTCCCGCCTCCTGTTTTCTCCGGCAATGTTGTCCGGGCCTTTTCCGTTCGGACAGTTCCGACGTTCTGTCCTGTACGGAAAGCGGGCGGGCGTTCGTGGAACACCCGCCCGAATTTCGTTCTTTCTATGTTCAATCCGCTGTTCAAGCAAGCGGCTCTGCCGGTTACTGCTCGATTTCTTCCATCTGGAAGCACTCGATTACGTCGCCTTCCTTGACGTCGTTGTAACTTTCGATGCCAATGCCGCACTCATAGCCGGAATTGACTTCCTTTGCGTCGTCCTTAAAGCGCTTCAAGGAATCAATCTTGCCTTCATGCACCACAACATTGTCCCGCAGCAGACGAATCTGGGCGTTGCGGGCAATCTTGCCGTCCGTCACATAGGAGCCGGCAATGGTGCCCACGCCGGATACCCGGAACGTCTGACGAACTTCCGCATGTCCCAGCAGCGTTTCCTTGAACTTGGGCGCCAACAAGCCCTTCATGGCCTTTTGCACGTCTTCAATGGCGTTGTAAATTACGCGATACAGGCGAACATCGATCTTTTCCCGTTCCGCAATTTCCCGCGCGTTGTTGTCCGGACGCACGTTGAAGCCAATGACGATTGCATTGGAAGCGGACGCCAGCATGACGTCGGTTTCCGTAATGGCGCCAACGCCGCCATGAATGGTGCGCACGCGCACTTCGTCGTTGGAGAGCTTTTCCAGCGATTGCTTCACCGCTTCCACGGAACCCTGTACGTCCGCCTTCACGATGATGTTCAAATCCTTCACTTGGCCCGCCGAAATTTGGCTGAACAAATCGTCCAGCGTGGTCTTTTGCTGGGACTTGATCAATGCGGCGCGCAATTTGTCCTTGCGTTCCTCCGCCACCTGGCGGGACAGCTTGTCGTCGTCCACGGCATTGATGATATCGCCTGCATCCGGCACGTCGTTAAAGCCGATAACCTCCACAGGCATGGACGGGCCCGCGCTCTTCACGCGCTCGCCGCGATCGTTCATCATGGCCCGAACACGGCCGTATGCCGTTCCCGCGACGATGGTGTCGCCGATGTTCAGCGTGCCGTTTTTCACCAACACCGTGGCCACAGGGCCGCGGCCCTTGTCCAAACGCGCTTCAATGATGATGCCCCGGGCTTTCCGGTCCGGATTGGCGCGATAGTCCTGCACCTCTGCCACCAACAGAATCATTTCCAGCAAGCGATCCACGCCATCGCCGGTCAGGGCGGATACGGGCACCATAATGGTATCGCCGCCCCATTCTTCTGCCACCAGGCCGTATTCGGTCAGCTGTTGCATGATCCGATCCGGGTTGGCAGAAGGCTTATCCATTTTGTTGATGGCCACAATGGTCTGCACACCCGCAGCCTTTGCATGGTTGATCGCTTCAATGGTCTGGGGCATCACGCCGTCGTCCGCCGCCACAACCAATACGGCAATATCCGTTGCCTGCGCGCCGCGCAAACGCATGGCCGTAAACGCCTCGTGCCCCGGCGTGTCCAGGAAGGTAATTTGATGTCCGTCCAAATTCACCGTATACGCGCCGATGTGCTGGGTAATGCCGCCCGCTTCGCTGGCGGTAACATGCGCGTTGCGGATATAATCCAAGAGGGACGTCTTGCCGTGGTCCACGTGGCCCATGATCGTCACAACCGGCGGGCGCGGCTGCAAATCGTCGTCCTCGTCATCCACATTTTCGTTCTCCAGCGCATCCTCCGCGGTAGCAGCCATCTTCATTTCCAGCTCTACCCCGAATTCAGACGAAACCAACTGCGCCGTGTCGAAATCCAGTTCATTGTTGATGGTGGCAATGATGCCCAGCATCATCAGCTTTTTGATGATGTCGCTTGCCGGCTTGCCAATGCGCTCCGTCAAATCCCGCACGGTGATGGTTTCCGCCGTCATATATGCCTTCTCAATTTTTACCGGTTCCGGACGCTGTTGAGCCTGCTGCGCGCCTTTCTTCTTGCGCTTGCCCCGCACAATTTCGTCGTCATATCCCATGGGCACCATGCTTTCCCTGCGGCGGGACGACTTGTTCGCATTCCGTTCAGGGTCAATCTGGCGCACATACTGTTTCTTGTTGGGATCGTAATTGGACACCCGTTCCTTTTCAACGGCAGGCGCCAAATCGGGCATTTTCTTGCCAAACCCACCAGATCTGGACGCGCCGCCAGCGTTTCCACCAAAACGGCTTCCGCCTGTTTGCGCGGGACGCTGTCCCATGGGCGATTGTCCCATTCCCGGCGTCGGACGGCCAAACGGGCGTTGACCAGCGGGCGCTTGGCCCGGTGTCCCCGCCGCCGGACGGCCATAGCGCGGCTGACCCGGCTGCGCCGCCTGTCCCTGGTTTGCTCCCGGCACGGGGCGGCCATAGCGCGGCTGTCCCGGCTGCGCCGCCTGTCCCTGGTTTGCTCCCGGCACGGGGCGGCCATAGCGCGGCTGTCCCGGCTGCGCCGCCTGTCCCTGGTTTGCTCCCGGCACAGGGCGGCCATAGCGCGGCTGTCCCGGCTGCGCGGGCCGCTGCGCCGGCTGTGCGGCAGGCCGCTGCTGGGGCTGGGACGGCTGTCCCGGTTGCGGAGCGGGCTTTACCACGCGCACGGGCGAAACAAATCCTTCCGGAACGGCAGGCCGTTCGGGCTGCTGTGCCTTGGGTGCTTCCGCGACCGCTGCCGGCTCCGGGGTAGATTCTTCAATTTTTCTTGTCTCCTGCGCCTTGGGCGCTTCCGCCGTTTTTTTCGGTTCCGCTGTCACAGGCGTTTCCGCGCTTTTCGCTGCTTCCTGCGGCGCTTCCGTTTTCTTCTGCGGCTGCGCGACGGAATCTTCCCCGGCCTTTTCAACCTGCTGCGTCTGAGGCGCCTCCGCAACCTTTTCCGGTTGCCGCGCCTCGACAGGCTCTGCCTTTACCGGCTCCGGGGGCACTTCTGGCGCCTTTTCGCTGGAGTAGGCGGTCATAAACTGCGCCGCGGCCTCGTATTGCTTCTTGAGCTCTTCCTTGGCCTCGCGCTCCTGACGCTCCTTATCCTCCCGCGCAAATTCGTCCGAGATTTTGCGCAGCGAACCAAGCACGTCCTGCGATTGCGTGCGCAGACGGGCCAGATTTTCCAACATCTTGCCCGCACTCGTGCTTAAATCCTTGGTTGCGTCCTGAACTCTGACTTTCGCCATTCCCTTCTTACACCCCCGATAGTCGTCTGTATGATGTCACAATGAACGCAAACTTATGCGTCCGGCTGGCCCGAAAGCCGAATCAGGCTTTGGGCAAATCCGGGATCCGTCACCGCCACAGCCATTCTGCCGGGCTTGCCGATGGCGATTCCCAAGGCGTTTTCCTGCGTCCGAATCAACGGAATCCGGCGATAGGCGCAGGCATCCGTTACGGATTTGGTGGCGTTTGCAGCGGCCGCAGCATCCAGCAGGACGCAATGCGCGCTTCCTCCGCGAACGGCGGCCACCACCGCCTTTTCGCCGCTAATCAGCTTTCCTGCGCGGGCGCACAGCCCCAGCAGGGACAAAAGCCGCGTCATGATTCCTCCGCGCTTGTCCGGGCGATTTGCTCCGCCAAAGTATCAAACACTTCCGGCGCAATCTTTGCCTCCAGCGCGCGCTCCAAGGCCTTTGATTTCTGGGCCTTTTTCAAACATTCCGCACAGGGACACACATATGCTCCCCGACCGGAGGCCTTGCCCGTGCGGTCAATGGCACATTCGCCTTCGGCGGGCTTCACCACGCGCAGAAGCTCCTTCTTGGGCTTCATCTCGCGGCAGCCCACGCACATGCGCATCGGGATTTTCCGCTTGTTTGGCATCAGTTTTCTCCATCCTCGGCGCTCTCTGCAGCAGTATCTTCCGCCTCTTGAGCGGCTTCCTGCATGGCCTGATCCATTTGAGATTGAGACTTAATGTCAATCTTCCAGCCCGTGAGTTTTGCCGCCAACCGTGCGTTTTGGCCTTCCTTGCCAATTGCCAGGGAGAGTTGGTTGTCCGGCACGATTACCTTTGCGGCTTTTTCCGTATCCGAAACAAACACGCTGATCACCCGGGCGGGATTGAGGGCGTTGGCAATGTATTCCGCGGGATCCTGGGACCATTTTACGATGTCAATCTTTTCCGTCTTGAGTTCGGCCACCACATTTTCCACGCGCAAGCCCCTGGGACCCACGCAGGAGCCCACCGCGTCAATGAGCGGATCCGTGGAAAACACGGCCATCTTGGTACGGAAGCCGGCTTCCCGGGCGATGGACTTAATTTGCACCACTCCGGTGACAATTTCCGGCACTTCCAATTCAAACAGGCGCTTCACCAGCCCGGGGTGGGTGCGGGAGACGAACACCTGCGGTCCTTTGCCCAGACGCGACACTTCCAGCACATACACCTTCACGCGGTCATTCACGTGCAATTCTTCGGTGGGCATCATCTGGTTGGCTTCGATGACGCCTTCCGTGCGGCCGATTTCCACAAAAGCCTGTTTGGCCTCCACGCGCTGCACAATTGCCGTCAGAATCTCGTTTTCCTTTTGGCTGTACTCATCATAAATGACGCCGCGTTCTGCTTCCCGAAGATGCTGCACCACCACCTGCTTGGCGGTTTGCGCCGCAATGCGGCCAAAATTTCTGGGCGTCACAGGCACTTCCACCAAATCGCCCACTTCATATTTGGGTTGGATGGCGCGGGCTTCCGCCAGGGACATTTCGCATTGAGGATCGCGAACTTCTTCCACCACCGTCTTCCGGGAAAGCACCTCTACTTCGCCTTTGTTGCGGTCAATCACCGCGTGTACGGTTGCGTTTTTTCCATAATTTTTTTTGTATGCGGAGATCAGCGCCGCCTCAATGGCAGCAAACAACACGTCCTTATTGACCCTCCGCTCCTTGGAAAGCTCATCCAGCGCGCGGATGAACTCGCCGGAATCAATGCCTGTATTGGTCACGCGATCTCCTCCTTATTTTTTGTTTTGCGGCTCTTCGTCCGGCAGGGTGCGCATCAGTTCTTCCTCGTCCACTTCTATTTTCGGACGAATCAACGCCACGTCCTTTTGCGCCAGCGTAATTTCTCCGGTCTGAACGGCGATGGTAATCTTGCCGTCCTCATATCCGGTCAGTTCGCCCACAAAGTTCTTTTGACCGTTTATGGGCTTGTATGTCTTGGCTTCCACCAAAAGACCCATGGCGCGATCGAAGTCCCGCTGGTTTTTCAACGGCCTATCCGCCCCTGGAGAACTGACTTCCATGTAGTCATAATCCACCCGCTCAACCAGCGGCTGGATTCTTCGATGGAACGCCTCCAGCTCGGACAGCGAAATCGCCGCCTCTTTATCGATGTAAAAGCGCAGAAAACGGCCGGTCGGTTCTTTGACCAGCTCGACGTCGATCAGTTCCACTTGCATATCTTCCGCGATGCGCAGCGCGATCTGCGCCGCTTCCTTGACAGGCATGGCCTTTGCGGGCAACAAAACCCCTCCAAATCAGATCCTTGCGGAAGAACCCTGCATACCGTTTCAAACAGCAATCTGTGTTCTTCCAAAAATATGCCGCCATCGGGCGGCTGATACATTGCCTTTGGCATGGATACCATGGTTGATTATACCACGACGCCGCCCATATTACAACCGAATTTGTTCAAAAAAACCCGACAGTACTGTTACGTTTGCGTTCCTACGCGACGATTTGCCGTGTTTTTCGCAAAATTACGCCAAAGAATGTGCTTCTTCTATCCGTTCGCGTTGAATGTTGGCGCCCAGGGCCGTTAGCTTTTCGTCAAGGCGTTCATATCCGCGAAGGATGTATCCCACGCCGCCAATCTCCGTGACGCCCCGGGCCATCAGCGCCGCAATCACCATTGCCGCGCCCGCCCGGAGATCCGTGGCGTTTACCCGCGTTCCTACCAAATGATCCACGCCGCCAATAATCGCCGTGTTTTCGATTACCCGAACGTTGGCGCCCATGCGGCGCAGTTCGTCCAGAAAACGAAAACGGGATTCAAAAATGGTTTCCGTGACGATGGACGTGCCATTGGCCACCGTGAGCACCGTACTCAGCGGCTGCTGCAAGTCCGTAGGGAATCCGGGATATCCCTGTGTCTTCACATTCACCGCCCGGAACACGCCGTTGGACCGCACGCGAATCCAATCGTCCTCGCATTGCACGTTCACGCCCATTTCCAGCAGCTTTGCGGAAAGCGATTCCATGTGGGTGGGAATCGCGCCCGTAATCACCACGTCTCCCGCCGTCGCCGCGGCGGCGATCATCAGCGTTCCGGTTTCGATTTGATCCGGAACGATGGTATAATTCGCGCCATGCAAATGCCTTCCGCCGCGAATGCGAATCACGTCCGTGCCCGCGCCCTTTACCATCGCGCCCATGCTGGACAAGAAGTTCGCCAAATCCACAATGTGCGGCTCCTTGGCCGCGTTGTGAATGCACGTGGTGCCGCTGGCGCTTACCGCCGCCAGCATGCTGTTGACGGTGGCGCCCACGGACGGCATGTCCAGAAAAATATCGCTGCCGATCAGTTCTTCCACCTTGGCGTCCAAAACGCCGCCCAGCGTATCCACCTGCGCGCCCAGCGCCCGCAACGCCTTCAACGTTTGGTCGATGGGGCGCGCGCCGATATCGCATCCGCCCGGCATGGGAACTTCCGCCCGGTGAAACAATCCCAACAAAATCGGCGCAAGATAATAGCTGGCGCGCATTCTGCTGACCAATTCATAGGGCGGATCATATTTATCCACGGTGCGCGGATCAATCCACATGGTGTTTTCCCGGAAATCGATCTTTGCGCCCAGCCAGCGAAGCATCTCCACCAGCACATGCACATCCTCAATGTCCGGCAAATTGTCTATGACCGACGGCGAATCCGCCAACAGCGCGGCAGGAATAATGGCCACCGCCGCGTTTTTTCCGCCGCTGACCGCAATTTCGCCCTCCAGCCGAGCGCCGCCCAGGATTTTCAGCTTTTCCTTCATGATCGCCCCCAAGCCCCTTCCCGCGTCAATGTCCGCAGCCATGGCAGCCGGCGCAATTTCCGCCGCAACCGCCCGAGCAGCCTTGACCGCCCTTCGCGGCAGACTTCTTCCCGAAGGCGCACGCGCCCTGGTATACGCGCCGAACCTCGCCCCCGCATTTTTCGCAAACGACGTTCTCCCGTTGGGAAATTCCCAGCATTTTTTCAAAACGATGGCCGCAATGGGCACATTCATATTCATACAGCGGCAATTTGTCCACTTCCTCGCAAGATACGCACCGGAGCCTGCCATGCAGGCCCCGGCCGCATCATGTTGAATTGCAAAAATTATCCGTTTGAACCAGTCGCTTCGCAATCGGCCCAACCGTCTCGTCATACGGTTTCATTTTCTATTATACATGACTTCATGCGAGGAAATCAAGCACATTGCGGACAGAACAACCCTGCCTTTCCAGGTTTTTTGTGAAAATTTCGAAAATTATTACATATCCACGCTTCGCCCGGTTCAATAGTCACACTTCCGTAAAGCATCCTTCATTTGCTTACAGAAGCAAACTGTGCTAGAATATTCTTGGTGAATTATTGGGAGGTGCGTGTGTGTCCGCAGAAAGTCAATACCTGGCCTTTCATGGAGTGCGGGTGCATTTTCGCATGCTGGAGCCAGAAGTCGCCTTAAAGCACAGGGTACTGTTGCTGTGCTCCCCCATGATCAGCACCTTTCATTGGCGCAAACTGGTGCCGGAATTGTCCCAATTGGGCTGTCTGCTGGTGCTGGTGGATCTGCCGGGGTTCGGCCTGAGCGATTGCTCCTTTGGCGTGCCCCGGGACAGCCGCATGCGCGCCAGCATCATCTGGGGCATTCTGGATGAAATCGACCGGCGCACGGGCGCGCCCATGTCCATGTGGCATCTTATTTCCCATGGAACCGGCTGCAGAACCGCGCTTTCCATGTTCCAACAATGCCCGGATTCCGTATGCTCCCAGGTATACATATCCCCGGAACTGGCGCAAATGGACGCGCAACGCTTTGCAAACGGCCCGGGACGCTGGTTCGACCGAAACATCCTGGACGCCGCAGGTTTTAAGCGCATGGCAGAAACGCTCAGCGGCTACCCGATGGACGATTACGTTTTGGAAAAAATGCGCATGCCGCTGCTGCGGCCGGGCGCAAAGGACATCTTCCTGCATGTTTTGCGGGAAGAAACTCCGCAAAGCGATTCCGTTTGCGGCTTTTGCCCGGTCATGGCCATTTGGGGCGGGCGCGACAAGCTGATGGATCCCCGGGAAATTCGAACCGTGGAGCGGCTTTTGCCCGAGGCGGAAAAGCATGTGTTGAAATCTGCCGGACATTTTCCCATGGAAACCCACAGCCGGGCGCTCAGGGACTACCTGCGCGGCTGGTTTCGATATTTGGAAACATAATTTCGGGAGGAAGACATGGCAAAACTGGAACCCTATTCCAAAAAGCTGGATTACAGCTATGCGCTGGGCGTCTTCCCCGCGCTGAAGCTGATGGAATGCCATCCGGAAAAGGCGTTTCGCCTGCTCCTCCGGCCGGACGGTTTGGAAAACCAAGGCGTCGTGAAGCTGCGGGAAATTTGCGGCAAGCTGGGCGTGCGGGAAGAAATGGCCGAAAAAGTATTGCGCAGAGAATCCAAAAAGGACAACTGCTTCGCCGCTGTTGCCTTTGAAAAATACGATCTCGCTCCGGATCCCAGCCGAACCCACGCGGTGCTGTGCCAAATCTCCGACGGAGGAAATGCGGGAACCGCCATGCGTTCGCTGCTGGGATTTGGCCTGCATGACGTAGCCCTGGTTCGCCCCTGCGTGGATGTATTTGATCCTCACGTGCTGCGCGCTTCCATGGGCGCGTTTTTTCACATGCGCGTGCGCACATACGACCATTTCCAGGAATATCGCCTGCAATATCCCCACCGTCCTCTGTATCCGTTTATGCTGGACGGCGCAAAAACGCTGGACGCAGTGGCAGATGCGGCGCAGTTTCCATGCACGCTCATTTTCGGAAACGAACAAACCGGCCTGCCTTCGGAATTCGCTCAATATGGACAGAGCGTCCTGATTCCCCAATCCGGGGAAGTGGATTCCCTGAACCTGGCGGTCGCGGTTTCCGTGGGCGCGTATGTCTTTGCACAAAAAGGAGGCTTTCTTCATGAACATTGACGCACAGAACGTATATCAGCAGACAAGCCAGGCCATTCGCGCGCTGGTTTGCCTGGATCGGCCCTTCTTCCGCCCGGTAAAGCTGTTGGTCATCGGCTGTTCTTCCAGCGAAATCGCCGGCGGCGTCATCGGTCACAACACCGTGTACGATCTTGGCGAAGCCGTGGCCAGGGCCGCCCTGGACGCCGGACGCGAATTCGGCTTCCAATGCGCCTTCCAATGCTGCGAACACTTGAATCGTTCCATTGTCCTGGAGCGAAAGAACGCCCCGGATTCCGAAATCGTGTGCGCCGTACCGCAGCCCAAGGCGGGCGGCTCCCTGGCCACCGCCGCATATCGCATGATGGAAGATCCGGTTTTGGTGGAGGAAGTGCGCGCCGACGCCGGGCTGGACATCGGCCAAACGCTGATCGGCATGCACCTGAAACGGGTGGCTGTGCCGGTTCGCCTGGAGATGAGCCACATCGGCAATGCGGTGCTCGCCGCAGCCAGAACGCGTCCCAAGCTCATTGGCGGTGAGCGCGCTGTATATTCTGTTCAGAACGTGCGCTAGGCAAGAATGCAACGCCAGGCTGCGTTTTCCGGCGCGCCCTTGCCCGGACGGTAAATTCGTATTTTTTCCAAAGGAGGGAGGATGGCATGTTCAGCCGCAAAATCTCTGCGCTGCTCAGTTGGTGTGATCCAGCCGCCCTGACCCTTCCCGGCCCAGGCGTCCGCGCGGCGCAAGTGGAAACCCGCGCGCAGGCAGCCATGTCCCATGCGCCCGGCTCCATGTCCATGTCTCAACGCATCCACAACCCTCGGGAATGGACTCGCATGCAAAGACAGCGTCGGGACGATCTGGAGGCATTGCTGGCCGCAGACGCCGCCCCGGAGCGCACTGAACGCATTTTGGATTTGGTTTGCGAAATCTGCGAAGAGGCTGATTGGGCGGACATCTCCGCCGGTCCACCGCTTCAGGACATCGCCCATCCTGCAATCGACCGGCAATGCGCAGAAACCGCCTGTCTGATGGGATGGACCGCGCTGCTGTTGGCATCGCGTCCGGACTCCATTGCTCCGCACATGATCATGCGCATGCTCCATGAAACCCGGAGACGCGTCTTTACGCCGATCCTTTCCCATGAGGATTATTCCTTTATGGCGCCCGAAACGCCGGGGGCAATTTCCGTGCTTTGCGCCGCCGCGACGGCGGGAATTCTTTTGGAAACAGACATCAGCCGCAGGAATGCAGTCCTGCGGCGTTTGACCAGGCTGTTGGACGACGCATGCGATGCCATGGATGCGTCGGCACGCCCATTGGAAGCGCTTGTATCCGACGCGCGCGCCGCAACGGATCTTGCCGAAATCATGCGAAGAGTTTCCCGGGGCGCAGTAAACCTCAGCGATCAGCTTCCCATGGGCGTGTGGCTGGACACAATTCTGGCTGCGCACGCGGGCGGAGCGATGTTTTTTGATCCTGCCGGAAACGGCATGCTGCCGCAAATTTCCGGCGCAGACGTTTACCGTTTGGGCGTTTCCGCGAACGACGATGCGCTCCGTGCTCTTGGCGCGGCTCTGGATCGCCTGACAGGCATTCCTGCCAGTTCCGTCAATGGACGGCTGCTGTTTATGGATTTGGCCTTGGAAATGTCCGGCGAAATGCGGCGCACCCCCAAGTTGCGCCATGCCCGCGTTCCCGGCCTGGCCATCGGCATGGGCGGAGGCTTCCTCTGTGCGCTATATGGCAGCGGAAGCCGGCGAAATACCGGCGACATCGCCATTATGCTGGAGGACCGTCCGCTTTTTGTGGATGCCGGCGCAGATGTTTCCAGTCGAAACCTGCCCATGATCGCGGGAAATCTCCCTTTGGCCGCACCGCGTTGCCCGGATTTGGAATGTGATTTTTCCCGGGAGCGCGCCATGCTCTCGCTGGATCTTACCGATACGTATCCTTCGGACGCGAACATTCGGGTCTATCAGCGCACGCTGCTGATCGATCGGGAACAGGATTGCGTGCGGCTGATTGATACGCTGGACCTGCCCGAGGGCGGCGTCGTGCGCTTTCAATTCGTCACCGCGCAGCATCCCCAGCTTTCCCGTGACGGAATGGGCTTGGGCGCCACGTGGTTCAGTTGGCCCGGCGAACCCCAATTGCGAATAAACAGCATTTCTTCCAGGGATTTCCCCGGCGATCTTTGGTTGGTTTCTCTGGAATACATGCAAAGATCCGGGCGGGAAATCTATGCCTTTGAGCTGGAACGCACCTGATGTACGAACGGTCCTATAGAATGCTTCCATAAAAAAATGAATGTTCGCGGGAACGTCCCGAAAACGCAGTCCCGCCTGTCATTCGCAACGACAGGCGGGACGAAGGTGCGCGTTGCCCATGCAAACCCGCAGCAAACCAGGAACCGCGCGGGCGGCGGCTAATGGCCCGCAACGCTTACAAACTCCATGCCATTGAACGCGTCATACAGGCGATTCCCGGACATGCCGCCCAGTGAATTCGTGGACAGCAGCGTGCCCGTGCGAAAACCGATGCCCAACACGGGCAAACGTTCCGCCGCCAGCAATTGCAAATCGCTCATCGCTTTGACGAATTCCGTCTCCGACCGGGCAGTATACGTGGCCATCAGGGCATTCTCCATATCCTCCGTGGAATAGTTGTTCAGGTTCAGCTTTCGCCCAAGATAGAATAAATCCACCAGACTGGGCACCTCGCTAAGGGTTGCCCCGATCAATGCCAGGTCATAATCCCGTTCCTCAATTCGAGACAAGACCTTGGATTTTGTCAACACCTCCACTTGGGTTTTCACACCCACGGCGTTCAGATATTTTGCAATCATGTTGGCGGCCGTTTCCCGCACCGTGTTCCCCGGCTCATTGTAGGTAAGAATCGTCATGGAAAGATCCACCAGCATAATGTCTTCCATGCGGTTCAGCATGCCATCTCCAGTAAGGTCCTGCCAACCCGCGCCCATCAGCAACCCCAGCGCCCTTTCCGGGCTGTAGTAATACATTGCGCTTTGGCTTTCATATACCCAGGATGTGGATTCCACGGGAACCTCTCCGCGCTGGGCCATGCCCAGATAGGCGTTGGACACGATGGCCGCCGTATCCATGGCGTACATTACCGCCCGGCGAATGTTTACATCGGACGTCACCTTGTCGGCACGCAGATTGGGCACCAGCATTTCATACGTCGTGGTAGGGTAATCCAGGGATGTATATTGGGAAAGCCGCCGGCTGAGCGCCGCCGTAGAGGAATGCGTGGACAGCATATTGATCGCGCCCGTCTGCAATGCCTCCAGCGCCGCGCTCGTATCCTCCTGCCGCACAAACAGGATGCTGCGAACCTTGGGCTGCTGTTTCCACCAAAGGGGATTGGCTTCCAGACGGATGGCGCTGTCCATATCATACTGAATCAGCCAATATGGGCCGGTTCCGCGGGGCACTTCGTCGTACACCGTGCTTTCCTCCGCAATGGGAAACGTCATGCCGTACAGGGTAATATATCCCGGATACCGGGCCGTTACCACCACGGTATTGTCATCCGTCGCCACAATGCTTTCGATCAAATCATTGATTCTTCCGTAATATGGGTTTGCTTCGCCCGTATTCAGATGGCGCTGATAGCTGGCCACCACGTCATACGCCGTGAAGGGCTCTCCGTTGTGAAACTGAATGCCCTGGCGCAGCGTAAACGTCCAGGTTTTTCCGTCGTCGGACTGGCTCCAGTTTTCCGCCAAAAGCGCTTTGGGCTTCATTTCGTCGTCCAGCTCCACCAGGGATTCGTACACCAGCGCGTTCATGCTGACCAAATCACACTGTGTGCAGGAAAACGGATTGATGGTGGCGCTGTCCACGGCCAAATACCCCACGATGATGTCCGCAGTGGTCATGGCATCGGAATACACATGATTTCCGCTTTCGTCCACGTATTCCTGAATGCCCGCCAGCGCGGCGGCCGGAAGCAACGTCAGCGCCAAAATCACCGCCAACAGCCTACATTTCCGCATAAATCGGCATGTACCTTTCATAGAACTTCAGCACCCTGTTCACATACGTATCCGTAGAGGCATATCCAATGACCTCAAGCGTCTCGCCGTCCTGGCTGTACCGCGCGTCCTGCAGCCAGGAATCCACCGTGCCCTGTCCCGCATGATATGCCGCCGAGGCGCATCGCTTGTCGCCGTCATAACGCTGCATCAGGAAATGCAGATACCAACTTCCGTACCGCACGTTTGTTTCCGGGTCAAACAGGTTTTCCGTTGCAAATTCTTCGTCCAGTTTTCCCGCAATCCATTCCGCCGTAGAAGGCAGCAGCTGCATCAATCCCCTGGCATCCGCCGAGGATACCGCTTGCGGATTATACGAAGATTCCGCCATAATGACCGCCGCAAGGTAGGCCGGTTCCAAATCATATTCCCTGGCATATTGGGAAATCAACGAAACATATTCCACCACCAGCGGCGTTTCGCTGGGCTTGCGCTGCAATTTTCCCAACACGAGCACGCCCGCCGCAAGGACCAGCACCATGGCCGCCACCGCCGCCAGCAAGCGAAGCCGTGCCTTCCGGCGCATTGCCGCGGCATGTCCCCGCCGGGTCGCGGCATACGCGCGTCTTTTGTCTCTCATATTGCCTCTCCGCTACAGTTTTTTCAAAAGCTGTTGATACAATCCCGTAATCTCCGCCTGCATTTTGTCCAAAGGCTTTTCCGAGGAGATTACCCGGCCGGCGCGCTTTTCCCGCTCTTCCGGGTCCATTTGGGAATCGACCCTCGCCTCCGCCTGTTGCTGGTTCAAACCGTCCCGCGCCATGATGCGCTGGATCTGGATCTCGCGCCGGGCCGACATGACCCATACTTCATCGCACAGCGCATCCATTCCCGTTTCAAACAGCAGCGGCACATCCAGCAAGGCTACCTTGGCTTCGCCCTGATCCGCCTCGTCCAGCATGCGCAGCATATTCCGCTGCACCAACGGATGCAAAATTCCTTCCAGCGCCCGCTTCTGAGCCGGATCGCCAAATACCAGGTCGCCCAACGCTTGACGGTTCAGGCTTCCATCCTCCCGGAACACTTCATCTCCAAAAATTTGCCGAATTGCCGGCAGCGCTTCGCCTCCCGGAGCCGTCAATGCCCGGGAAATTGCGTCCGCATCAATGTGATACGCGCCCAATTGCCTCAAAAGACGCGCCGCTTCGGATTTGCCGCAGCAAATGCCGCCGGTCAACCCCAGCACATAGACGTTATTTGCACGCACGCCAATCCCCTCCAACCGAAATATCTGTCTTTAACGGCACATCCAGCCGCATTACATTTTCCATGGCGTCCCGAACCAGCGCACAAACCGCTTCCGTTTCCTCCGCCGGACATTCCACAATCAGTTCGTCATGCACCTGCAAAATCAATCGCCCCTGCAGTCCCTGCCTGCGCAGCGCCGCGTCCGTGCGAATCATCGCCAATTTGATGATGTCCGCGGCGGTGCCCTGGATGGGGCTGTTCATGGCGCAGCGCTCTCCAAAGGACCGCACGTTGTAATTGGCGCTGTGAATTTCCGGCAAATAGCGCCGCCGGTTCATCAGCGTGGAAACATATCCCTGTTCCCTCGCCGTCTCTACCGCCCGATCCATGTAATGCTTCACGCCGGGATATCGGGCAAAATACCGTTCGATGAAATCCCGGGCCTCCTGCCGGCTGACGGAAATGTTTTTTGCCAGCGTGAAATCCGAAATTCCGTACACGATGCCGAAATTTACCGCTTTGGCCGCCGAACGCATTTGAGGCGTCACTGCTTCCATGGGCACGCCCGCCACCTCCGCCGCCGTGCGGGCATGAATATCCTGTCCGCGGCAGAACGCCTCGATCATGGTGGGGTCCCCGGACATATGCGCCAACACGCGCAATTCAATCTGGGAATAATCCGCGTCCACCAGCATCCACCCTGGCCGCGCCACAAACGCAGCGCGGATTTCCCGCCCCAATTCCGTGCGCACGGGAATGTTCTGCAAATTCGGCTCCAGGGAACTGAGCCGGCCGGTAGCGGTGGCGGTTTGGTCAAACCGGGTGTGTACCCGGCCATTTGCGTCCCGCAGGCGCAAAAGCGCCTGAATATACGTGCTGTCCAATTTCTGATATTTTCTGTATTCCAGAATTTTCGCGCAAACAGGATGCTCTTCCGCCAAACTTTCCAGCACTGCCGCATCCGTGGAATACCCGTTCTTGGTCTTCTTGGGCGCGGGAAATCCCATCCTGTCAAACAAAAATTCCGACAACTGTTTCGGGGAATTCAGGTTGAATTTTTCCCCCGCCAGGCCGTAAATTTCCTGAACCAGCGCGTCGATTCGCAGTCGATACTGGTTTCCCAAGGCGCGCAGCACGCCTTCATCCACCAGCACGCCTTCCTCTTCCATGCGCCGAAGCACGTAGGCCAGCGGCAGTTCCATTTCCTCATAGACGCCGTCGCAATCGTCCCGGACGAGCCTCTGCCGGTATTCATCGGACAGCATATGCAGCGCCCAGGCAGGGTGTTCCGCCCAATCCAACATTCCTTCCGCTTCGCACAATTGCCCCAACGCAAAAGACGGCCGCTGCGGATTCAAGGCGTATGCCGCCAACTTGGCGTCAAAAATTTTCCCATGAATCTGCTCCAGCGGAAATGGCAGCGACTTCACGTCAAACAAAAACTTATCGCATTCGGCTTCCAGAAGCGCCCGGCAGGCCTGCATGGCCTCCTCCGGCTCCACCCCGGGATTCAGCAAATCGCCTCCAAAGGGCAGCGCCAGCTGCGCCTGATCCGTGGCCAACGCAAATTCACCCTCCAGCGCCACGCTGACCCACTTGGCCGTGGTTGCCAGCGACCGACAGCGCGCTTCCAATTCCGAGGCGTTCTGCATTCGCTCCATCGCTGGCATATCCGGCGCTTCCGGCTTGGAAACGGCCATCGCCGGCGCAAATGCGGCGGTTCCGGCCAATTCCGCCAGCTTCTTCGCCGCAGAAACCATGCCCAATTCCCGCAATCTGGGCATCGCGCCGGCAAGTCCGTCCACCTTCCACCCGGAAAAATCAACATCCATGGGAATGTTGCGGTCTATGGTTGCCAGACGCTTGCTCAATTCCGCCAGCGCGCGATGTTCCAACAGGCGTTCCCGCAGCTTGCCCTTCTGTCGTTCCGCAGCAGTATCCAACACCGCCTCCAAGCTGCCGCATTCCTGCACCAGCTTGAGCGCGGTCTTTTCCCCAATGCCCGGCACGCCGGGAATGTTGTCTGAAGCATCTCCCATCAGCCCCTTTACGTCAATCAGCTGCCGGGGAGAAAGCCCGTAATTTTCTTGAATATATTCCGGAGATACGCGGCTGGTTTCCGCGATGCCCCGTTTGGTATAGAGAATCGTCGTGTTTTTGCCCGCCAATTGGAAGGAATCCCGGTCGCCGGTAACCAGCACCGCCAACCTGTCCGTTTCTTCACAAATGCGGGACACCGTGCCCAGAATGTCGTCCGCCTCATACCCGGGCAATTCCAGGATCGGAATGCCCATGAGGCACACCAATTCCCGAATCACCGGATCCTGGGCGCGCAAATCATCGGGCATGGGCTTGCGCGTCGCCTTGTATTCGGGATACATGTCCGCGCGGAAGGTCTTTGCATGCGCGTCAAATGCCACGCCCAGAAGGTCGGGCGATTCTTCCTGAAATACCTTCATCAACATCATGAGAAAACCATGCACCGCGTTGGTGGGCGTACCATCCGGCGCGGTCATCGGCGTTGACAGGGCATGATACGCGCGGTACATCAGGCTGTAGCCATCCAGCAAAACCAGCTTTTCCGCCATGGTTGAACCTCCAATAACATGTTCCCAGTGTATTATATCCCATTTCCCCCAAAAACGCAAATGCAGCCGTTGGGCGGGAATGTGAAAATACGGTATCCAGCCGTCTTTCCGGCAAAATTCTTCCCGCATATGGACAGAACGCATCGGACGTGGTATGATAAAAGGCAGCGAAAGCGAGGTGTTCGTTGCAAATGCGTGGGTTTCAAGCTTTTTTGACGGTGGTATTGGTGTTGGCGTTGGCGATGGTCGCGTATTTTTTCGTGGGCGGCACGCTGTCCGCGGACTGTTCCGTTGCGTCCGCTCCCGCCGCGGATTATGCCGATGCCTTTGTTTCCATTCGTTCCCTGATCGCCTCCGGCGCCGCGCCCCAGATGTTTTCCAACGATGAAATCACTTCCGCTCAGGATTATCTTCTGATCGACGTGAACATCTCCCTGAAGAACATCGGCCTGTTCGACGCCGAATGGCTGGACATTGAAGTCACGCCCGCGCCCGGCGACGTGGCGGTATATTCCTTGGATGGACATGGCAGCGATATCTCCGCCATGTCCCGCGGCAAGACAAACCTGAAGCTGCTCACCACCGCCTCGGCGGATGCGCCTCGCAGCGTCACCATTCAGTATTACGTGCTGGGCATGCCCCGCAGCATTCAGGTTGCCATCACCGGCGCAAAATAGCGCAAAATCCTTCATGGAAGGCGCACAACGGCTTTGCGGCAGAGAAAATTCCTGCCGCGAATTTTTTCGCATCGTGCGCTTCATTCTTGTATGGAAGGAAAACGGGCGAATTTGACAACCATCCTTGGTGGACGTCTTGCCTGTCAAATCTTATCATGATAACAACCGCAAGCAAGGAGGAACGCCTATGCGTTTGGGAAACAATTTGTTCCACGCGAGGAAAAAGAGCGGCCTTTCACAAGAGGATGTGGCGGAAAAGCTTGGCGTAAGCCGGCAAACGGTTTCAAAATGGGAAACAGACGAAACCCTTCCCAACCTTCTTCAAGCGAAAAAGATGGCTTTGCTGTACAAAATTCCGTTGGATGAACTGATTCATTTCGACGCGGACATGCAGGAAATTCAAGGAATCATCGACCGAACAAGCGAAGAATCGGAAGAAAAAATCGATTGGACAGCAGCATGGGGAAAAAAGTATCCCATTCTGGTTCAATACCAGCGCGAAGTAAACGTTTCGCACTATGCCCGGAAGCTGGACGAAATGCTGGACGCGCTCCGGTCGGAACATCAATATCGGGAATTGGATGCGATGCTGGTGCTAAAAGATATTTTGTATCATGTTTGGAAAAACCGCAAGAGCAGATCCACGCGCTGATGCGCGCACATGGCAGAATCCATGTCACAGGCCGCGAATCCAGCGAAAAACCGCCTCAGGCGTGGCTTCCTCCAATTCCAGAAAAAAGTCCCGCTCGGAAATGTTTCCGAGATCATGGGCGTCCGAGGAATGCAGCAGCCGCCTGCCGGACAGATTTGCCGCGCAAGGCATGCCTCGGGTCGTTTCCAGGGCATCCACAGGCAAATCTGGCGGCAAAAACCCCAGCGCATTCAAAAGCCCATTGCTGCCACGGTTGATGTGCGCCGGCACTGCCGCGCCACCTCGGGCGTGAATGCGATTCACCAATTCGTCTATGGTCAAATTCAGCGCCGAAATCAACAGCCGCGGCTCGGAAGCGATCTCCTCGTCCTGGTCGTTCATCACCTGCTGCGGCCCAAACAGCGCCGGCCGGTTGTCCACGGCGGGCAAAAAGGGATAGATTTCTTGAGAAAACGCGCAGGCGCTGTCCACATCCGGAAAATACGCCAGCAGATGAACTTCCTCCGCGGTCGTCAATTCCATGGCGGGCAGCAACCCCACGCCCACCACCCGACAAGCCTCCGCCACCGCCGGCAGATTTCTCGCGGAATTGTGATCCGCCACGGCGATGACGTCCAACTGCTTTAACATGCTCATTCCCGCAATATTGTTGGGCGTCATCAACTCGTCTCCGCAAGGCGACAGGCAGGAATGCAGGTGCAGATCCACATATACGCGCATGTTTCACCCTTGCCCTTCCTGTTGATAGCGTTGGATTTCCGCCAGCGCGGCCCCGAAATACCGCTGTGTATCCTCATCCGACAGGTTGAGTTCCGCCCGGGTATAGCCGATGAGCTTCTCCGGCCGCGTGCGGGCATATTCCAGCAGATCCTCCAGGCATCGGAGATAATCCGCTTCCGTCTGGCCCCATCGCGCTCCCTGCGCGGGCAATTCCGGCAGCAACGCCTGGTAACGCGCGTTGATCTTCTGCACCACAGCGGCGCTGGACCAATCCGACGCCATCTTTTCGCCCAACAGGGTGAGAAATTCTTCCCGGAACCCGGCATTTTCCATGCAACCCTTGAACAACGCCGCGTCCACGATGTTGCTTACCTCGTCCTCGCCCTTTTCCAGCCAGCGCCGTATGGAATCCGTGTCCGTGTAAAACGCCCAATCCAGGTCGTATAGCGCCCATCGCCACAATCCGTCTGTGTTCCTGTTGCGATATCGTTTTACGTTCAGGGTATCCGTGTTTCCCGTAAAGATCTCCAAGGCGATGTATTCCTGAAAATTGCGTATGTCCATCTGGGCGGCAAGCGTCTCGTATGCGCTGTCATTCGACAAATCCGCTTCCTTTACCCATTGAACCAACTGTTGGAAATCCTGGCCTTCGCCCCGAAGCACATCATACTTGCGTTTGATGACGTCAATTTCGTCCTCCTGGCCTTGCCAGCCCTCAAACTGGCAAATGCCATAGGCGTCCGTGCGTTCCCGAATATTGTAATGGCCCCAATATGCTCCGTTGATGTACACCACGCACAGTTCCGTTTCCTGATACAGCACAGAAGTATTTTCCGCCAGCGTGGCCAGCACCGAATCCCGCATGCGCGTCTTTTCTCCATCCTCCGAAGAAGAGCGCAGCACGAAAGAATGATATGCTTCCGCATCCCGTTTCGTGAAAATCCTGCCGGAAAACTCATCCAGCCCGCCATAATCCCGGCTGGCAATCACGTTGAAATTTTTCTGAGGCAGTTTCCGGCTGTCCTGCCCATGAAGCATCAGCTGGCAACCCTGGCTGATCAAGGTTTCGCCGTCCTCCAGAAACATTTCCACGTGACCTTCCACCCGGTAATCCGTCTTTTCATACAGCGTATAAATGCCTGCGTCCCCGAAAATATCCTGCGGATCGCCTACCAGCGAAACCACGCGCATGGCATGTTCCACCCCGAAGAAATATGTCTGCGTCTCAATCCAGGACGGCAGCAATCCGTCCCCGTAACATCTGGCGCGCAACACGGTGTTTTCCCCGATGGAAATCGGTCCGGCATACGGCGTGGATGTTTCGTCCGGG
>JAQXRL010000063.1 GCA_029218505.1 Eubacteriales bacterium
GGGGCTGTAGATACGGTCTTTTGCTTTTCGTGATGCAATTGCCAGACCGCATCTCTATGATCGCAAAAGGAGTTTTCCTTTTATATTCACCGCTTAAGCTTCCCCGAACCCCTCGCCTTGCGTGGAGTTTTCTTGGTACAAAAACCCTCCGGACATAAGCGCGCGAACGCTGCCCGGAGGAGGCGCCCAGGAACATGGCAATCTGCTGCTATGTTCCAACAATCGGCCAACACGAAATTCAATATCCGCAGGTCCAACCATCAGGGCGAGCCGGAAGCCTTGCTCCGGCCGCCTTGATGATACCACCAGCCTCTTGCGACGGCTGGTGGTATTTTGCATTGCTGCAGCGACCTCAATCGGTCACAGCAACGCCAGCAATGAACCTATTTGCCTGCGATTAATCATACAGCAGCGGAGCAATGGCTTCGTCGTCGATGTTCTCGTAGGTATAGAACTGGCATCCGGTATCGACGACTTCGTCAATCGTTTCGCCGTTCATGGCTTTCACCGCCAACTCTACCGCATAATAACCGATCATGTAGGGATCCTGGGTTACGGAGCCATAGAACCACTGGTTGCGAACAGCGGCCTTTTGATTCGCGCCGGCGTCGAAGCCAACCACGACCAGATCCTTGTACTTGCCGTTTTCGCGGTCCAGATCGCTGCCGTCCGTGGTCGCAGACAGCAGGCCGCCTACGGTCAGCTCATTGGAGCAGAACACCGCAATCAGGTTCTCCATGTTCAGCAAGCCCTGCGCGGAAGTCTGGGCGTCCGTGTTGTTGGTGGTTGCCGGAACAACCACGCAGATGTTGACCACTACGTCGCCTTCCGCGGCGGTGTTGTAACGGTCATGTCCGGTAATGGCAACGCCGCCGGCATGCACTTCTTCACACAAGGCCTTGAACTTCTCCAGGAAGCCCGTGGTACGGCCAATGATGGAAGCGGAGGTCGCATCCTGAGAGAAGCACACGACGGTTACGGGCGCTTCCGCGGTTGCAGCAGCGATCTTTTCGTTCACTTCCGGAACGGCAAACAGCTTTTCCGCGCCAACAGCGCCGGCAGCCTCATTGTCGGTGGAAGCGGTGGAAATGATGCATCCTTCCGGAGCTTCCGGCACGCCGGAGTCAAATCCAATCACGGGGATTCCCTTTTCCTTTGCGGTGAGCAGCTGCTCCACCACGGATTCGGTGTCCAGGGCCGCCAAGCACAATGCGGCGGGGTTTTTGGCCAGCGCGGCGTTGAGCATGTCAATCTGCGAAGCAATATCCGATTCGGATGCAGGGCCGTCAAAAGTAATCGTTACGCCCAAATCCTCAGCCGCCTGGGTGGCGCCCGCATACACCGTCTGCCAGAATTGATGCTGGAATCCCTTGGAAATCAGGGCAACATACGGCTTTTCTTCCGCCATGGCCGCCATGCAGCCCAGCGCCAATACCAGGGTCAGTACCAGTGCGATGATCTTTTTCATGTCAATAACCCTCCTTTTCAATCCTCAACTGGCTTTCTGCCAGATGATTGCCACATTACTGCTTCTTTACCTGCGCCAGTTTTTTGATGCGGTATTGATCCAACAACACTGCGCCAATGACCACCAGTCCCGTAAAGAAGTTCTGCCAGTGCGCCTGCAGGCCCATGGACATGAGTCCCTGCTTCAGCACAGACATGACGAACACGCCAATGATGGTTCCGGTCAGCGTGCCGCTGCCGCCCGTCATGGAAGTGCCGCCGATCACCACGCCCGCAATGGCCAAAAGTTCATAGCCGCTGCCGGAAGCGGGAATGATGGACGTATACACCGCCGCATAAAACACACCCGCCAGGCCGCAGAACAGGCCGCACAGCGTGTATACCAGGGTTTTCCATTTGCGCGTATTGATGCCGGAAAGCCGTGCCGCTTCATAATTGGAACCCATCGCGTAGGTATAACGGCCAAACTTCGTCTTGTTCAGCAACAGATACGCCACGAAAAACGCCAGCGCCAGCCAAACCGCGCCAATGGGAAATCCCTTCAGGAAGAACGTATTGCTGGTTTTGTAAAAGACGTACTTGAACGCACCGTCCGGCGTGCCAATGGTGGGATAGCGCATCGTCATCACTTTCGTGACCACCGCGCCAAAGCCCATGCCCATCATTTGCGTGCCCAGCGTGGCAATGAACGGCGGCAAATTAAAATATGCCACCAGCACGCCGTTCAGCAAGCCGATCAACGTTCCCACAAGCACCACCAGCGCCAGAGAAACCCATATGTTCCAATGCCAGATGTTATATGCCGCACCACCCAGCAGCGCCGCGCACATCATCGTGGTGCCCAAAGACAAATCGATTCCGCCCGTTATAATGACAAAGGTAACGCCAATGGCCAAAAAACCAATGTAATAGGAGGCGTTTAAGATATTCATCAGATAGTCCACGGAGAAGAAGTTTTCGCCGAAAACGCAGAAGAATGCATATAACAGCACCAATACCGCTGGCGCCAGCAGCTTTTGAATGTTCAATTTCTTCGCAGTCATTTTGCCGGTTCCTCCTTTATTCGTTTGCCAAGGTGGCCATCGTCATAATCTTCTCCTGGGTTGCCTCCGAAATATCCATCTCTCCCGTTACCCTGCCTTCAAACATGACCACCAATCTATCGCTCATGCGCAGAAGTTCCGGCATTTCCGAAGAAATCATGATGATGGATTTCCCCTCTTTCGTCAGTTCCCGCATCAGGTGATATATCTCGTTTTTCGCCCCCACGTCAATGCCTCTGGTGGGTTCGTCAAAGATCAGAATATCACAATTGCAGATCAGCCATTTTGCCAAAACTACCTTTTGTTGATTTCCGCCGGAGAGATTCTGTACGCGCTGGGCAATGGACGGCGTCTTGATCGCCAGTTTTTCCGCATATTCCTTTGCCGTTTTCTCAATCAGCCGGTCCTTCATGAATAGCGGCCCGGAAAACTCTTCGATGTTTGCCATCACGCTGTTGTCCTTCACGGACAATCCTAACGCCAATCCAAAGGCCTTCCGGTCCTCGGACAGATATCCAATTCCATGGCGCACCGCATCCATGGGGTTGCGAATCACCGCCTTTTGCCCGTTCAGGAAAATTTCGCCCGAGGTTTTCGGATCCGCGCCAAACATTGCGCGAACCGTTTCGGTGCGTCCGGCGCCCATCAATCCGGCAAACCCAAGAATTTCGCCCTTGCGCAACTGGAAGGATACGTTTTTCACGTTGACGGCGTTCAGGTTTTTTACCTCCAGCACAACCGGCGCGCCTTCCGGAACCTCGCTTTTTTCCTTTGGCTTTTCGTAAATGGTGCGCCCCACCATCATGGAAATGATTTCTTCCTTTGTCACGTCTTTGGTATTCACCGTTGAGACATATTGCCCATCCCGCATTACGGTGATGCGGTCCGTAATTTGCGGAAGTTCGTCCAAACGGTGGGAAATATAGATAATCCCGTGTCCACGCGCCTTTAACTGCCGAATGAAACGGAACAATTCTTGGATTTCCTTTTCCGTCAACGCAGCGGAAGGCTCGTCCATTACCAGCAATTCCGTATGGAAAGAGAGCGCTTTCGCAATTTCCACCATTTGTTGCTGTGCCACGGACAAATCGCGAACCCGAACGCATGGATCAATTTCCAGCCCAAGGGACTGCATCAATTCCTTCGCATCCCTGTTCGCCTTTTTTTGATCCACAAAAATTCCCTTCATTGGTTCACGGCCAATGTAAATATTTTGCGCCACCGTCAGGTGCGGCATCAAATTCAATTCCTGGTGAATGATGCCGATGCCGATCTGTTGCGCCTCGCTCGGCGAATGCAAATCAACTTCCTGTCCCTTGTATTTGATGGTGCCGCCGTCGCGACGGTAAATGCCGGTAAGCACTTTCATCAACGTGGATTTGCCCGCGCCGTTTTCGCCAACCAACGCATGAACCTCTCCGAAGTTCAATTCAAATCGGCAGTCATTCAGCGCATGAACACCCGGGAAGTATTTTTGAATGCCCACCATCTCCAGCAGTTTCTCCGCCATACTATCCCCCCTCCGGTCAATTGCGCCAGTTGTTAACCTCTAGCGTCAATCTCCAACAAATTATAGCATACTATTTTTCCATTGTCAACAATGCCGTCACGGAATTTTTTCCGTTTTTGTGGTTTTTATCATCAATATCAATAGATTTCTTTGTGTAATTGCCGTTTGTACACATCGTGTTTCGAATCAAATTTATCATAAATCTAAACGTTAATATTAACGTTATATGCTGATTTTCTTGACTTTTCGTTCCGGAAATGATATTATAAGGAAGGAATCATTGGCTTTGTGGAGGTTCGCTGTGTCTGAAAAAAGAACCCGTTCCACCCTGAAGGATATTGCGTTTCGCGCCGGCGTTACAATCAATACCGTGTCCCTGGCCATGCGCAATTCGCCGCTGGTCGCGGAACCAACCAGGCAGCGTATTCAAAAAATCGCGGAGGAATTGCATTATATTCGTGATACCTCCGCCGGCAGTTTGCGCTCCGGAAAAAGCTATGCCGTTGCCCTGATTTTTGGCGACGCGGCAAACCTGATGTTTGCTGTGCGTATTCGTTTATTGACGGAACAGTTCCGGGCGGCGGGGTATCAGGTGCTCGTTTTTAATACGGACGAGAGGCCTGAACTGGAACTGGAAGCCGCCCGAACCGCCGCCGGGCGCAAGGTGGATGGCGCCATCATCTGTCCGTGTCAAGTGGACATGTGTGCGTTGGATTTGCTGGAGGAGCATTGCATTCCAACCGTTTTGCTGGGGCGGCATTTTTCCGATCGCGCCGCAGACAGCGTTGTGTGGGATGATTTTCAAGGCGGGCTGTTGGCCGGAAACCATCTTGTGCAATCCGGTTGCCGCGATATTCTCATGTTGAACGCGCCGTCTCAAATCTCCAGCGCGCAGGAACGTCAGGCCGGATTTCTTCGCGCGCTGTCGGAACACGGCTGCTCCGCGCAAATTGCCCATGTCGGCGCCTTGGGCGGAGGAGCCGCACAAGCCATGGCGGACTTATGGCAACCCGGCCGGCACTTTGACGGAATTTTTGCTTTCAGCGACTTAATTGCGCTGGAAACCGCCTGTTTTCTCATGGACAAAGGCGTGCGAATCCCCGAAGACGTATGTTTGATGGGCTTTGACGACATTCGCAAACATATTGCGCTGCCGTTTTCCCTGACCTCCGTGGGCACGGATATGGAGGAAGAAGCGCGCCAAACCGCACAACTTTTGTTGGACCGCATGCAAAACCATGCCGAAGGAGCGCCATTGGAAAGAACCTTGCCCGTATATTTGGCAAAAAGGACTTCCACCACCCGATAAGCAATAGATTTTTACAGGAGGGATCATCTATGGATACTCGCGCTTACCGCCACGAACTTTCTCCGCAGCGCTTTGCGGAAATCTCCCGCCAGATTCAGGACCCCGGCCTGACGTTGTCTCAGCGCGCGGCTTTGCGGCTGAAACTGTTTCTGGAAGAAGAGGAAATTATACGCGTGGAAGGCGAACGCATTCCCGCGTACCGCACCATTCTGTCTTTCCCCGACATCTATGCTCCCGGAGAACGGGAAGCGCTGCAGGCAGGCCACTACGTGCATGAACAGGGACGCGTATGCAACATTTCTTCCGATTGGCAGGGCGTGCTCACCGGCGGATTGCTTCGCCGGCGCGGAAAAGGCAACGCGGACATGGATCTGTGCATTGATTCCGTAATCGCCTATGCGGACCGCTATGATCTCGAAGGGCTTTCTCATGCCGTTCGTTACGGCGCGCGCACATATTTGGAAGCGCTGCAGGCATTTCGGATTTTGCATTTCTGCCTGTGGGCATCCAACGTATATCACAATACGGTGGGGCGCTTCGATCAATACATGTATCCGTTTTTTCAGGCAGACCTGGACGCCGGGCGGCTTTCCACCGAAGAAGCCCTGTCTCTTACCGAAGAGTTTTTCCTTTCCTTCAATCGGGACAGCGATTTGTATACCGGCATGCAGCAGGGCGACAACGGTCAAAGCCTGATGCTGGGCGGATGCGACGAAAATGGCCGTTGCGCCGTGAACGCTCTGACCGAAATCTGTCTTACGGCAAGCCTGAACAACCGCAAGATCGACCCCAAAATCAACCTGCGCGTAGACAAAAACACGCCCCTTTCCCTGTACGAGCGCTGCACGGAGCTGACGAAGCAGGGACTGGGCTTTCCGCAGTACGCCAATGACGACGTGGTCATTCCCGCGCTGCTGCAATGGGGATATTCGCCGGAAGACGCCCGAAATTACACGGTGGCGGCATGTTGGGAATTCATCGTTCCCGGAACAGGCATGGACATTCCCAACATTGGCGCGGTGAGCCTGGCACAAGTTGTGCGGGATGTGGCGATGGCCAATTTGCGCCTGTGTCCGAATTTCGAAGCGCTGTTGGATTGCGTGCGGAAGGAATTGTTTGCCCGTGCAGACGCCCTGGAAGCATCCCTGAAGCCGCTGTTTATGGAACCTGCGCCCTATCAGTCCGTGCTGATGTCCGATTATACCCATGATGTTTCCCTTGGCGCCAAATACAACAATTACGGAATTCATGGCACCGGCTTTGCCTGCGCGGTAGACCAGCTTTCCGCCATCCGGGAATTTGTCTACGAAGAAAAGAGCATCTCTGCGGAAGATCTGTGCGCGGCCATGGAAAACGGCTTTGCGAATGCCGCCGCCTTGAAGCATCTGCTGCAAACGGGCGGGCCGAAACTTGGCAGAGACGACGCCTGCAATGCGCTGGCAGACTGGCTGTTGGACGCCTTTGCGGATTCCTGGAAGAACCGGAAAAATGAACGCGGCGGCTTGTTCCGTCCCGGCACCGGCAGCGCCATGTACTACTTGTGGCATGCAACCACGCTGGGCGCAACGGCGGACGGCCGCGACGCCGGAGACATGCTTCCCGCCAATTTCTCCCCCTCTCTCCTGTTGACGGATGCCGGTCCCTTGTCCGTCATTTCCGCCATGGCCCGGCCCGGCATGGGCAAGGTCTGCAACGGCGGTCCGTTGACCCTGGAAATGCACGACACGGTGTTTAAGAATCAGGAGGGAATTTCAAAGGTTGCGCGCCTGGTAAAGAGCTTTATTGACCTTGGCGGGCATCAGCTGCAGCTCAACGCCGTCAGCCGGGAAACCCTGTTGGACGCTCAGGAACATCCCGAGCAACACAAAAACCTGATCGTGCGGGTGTGGGGCTGGAGCGGACACTTTATCCAACTGGATAAAGGATATCAGGATCAGATTATCCGCCGCAACAGCTATTCCATGTGATGCCGCTATGGAACGTTTTGCGCCAGAAACCACCGGTGTGGTGTTTGATATCGAAGAATTCGCCGTATACGACGGCCCCGGCATCCGCTGCTGCGTATTCTTAAAGGGATGTCCTCTGCGCTGCATGTGGTGCCACAACCCGGAAGGGCTCTCTCCGCGGCCTCAGCGCTGCGTTACCCGCTCTCTGTGCGTGCATTGCGGCGCCTGCGACGCGGTCTGTCCATCCCCGGGGCAGTGCACGGCCTGTGGAAAATGCGCCGCCGTCTGTCCCAAGGGCGCCATTCGCATTGCCGGAAAGACCATGACCGCCATGGACGTGGCGCGCCGCCTGGACCGGTTGACTCCGCTGCTGCAAAAGAACGGCGGCGGCGTCACGTTCTCCGGCGGCGAGGTGCTCATGCAGCCGGAATTCACCGTAGCGGTGCGTCGGCTCGTACCCAAACTCCATGCGCTCATCGAAACCAGCGGCTTTGCCCCTGCCCAGACGTTTCAAACGGTGGCGCAGGAAATGAACATGGTCATCATGGACGTAAAGCTGACGGACTGCCAGCGGCATCGCAAATATACCGGCGTAGACAACACCCCGATCCTGCAAAACCTTGCATGGCTGAAACAGTCGGGCATTCCCTTCCGCATTCGCGTGCCGTTGATTCCCGGGGTAAACGATGATCCCGAAAACCTGCGCGCCACGGCAAACCTGATCGCCGGCGCAGGCAATCTGGAAAAAGTGGAGCTTTTGCCCTACAACAAAGCCGCAGGCGCCAAATACGACGGGCTGGGAATGCGATATGCGCCCGATTTTGACGAAACCCGTATGCCCAACGCCGATACGAGCATTTTTTCGGACATGGGAATTCCTGTGGAGGTACTGTGACAATCTCCCCGCCGCGCGCAACGGTGGGGAGTCTTTTTTGCAGGGAACTTTGTGCAGATTGCCACTTGGCATGGAACAAACGAAATGGTATAATTTTTCTTGTTCCAATGAGTCTGTTGGATGGAGTTTCGCGAATTCTTTCGCCCAATTCCATGGCGATACGCAGCCTCAAAATGCTTGACGCAATATTCAATGGCTTGCAAAATCAAGCGCATAAACGCTTGCACTTCCAATGCGGTTCCTAACGCCTGAATGCAGGAAAACGGCTTCGATGGCATCGAAATTCATCCACTGTTCCCCAAACCATACCATATATGATTATAAAGGAGAATCTTTTATGAAAATTCCGGTAACGCAGGCGTGCAAAATCTTGCATCGCCCCACCCAATCTGCATATGCAGAAGAAATTCGCCAATTTCAAGGGTGCCCAACCATTGCCATTACACCCCATGGCCGCATTTTTGCCGGATGGTATGCGGGCGGCACCAAAGAACCGCACATGGAGAACTACAATCTGCTGATACAAAGCGACGATTTGGGCAAAACGTGGAGCAAGCCAGTTTTGGTGATCCCCAGCGATAAAACTCGCTGCGTACACAGCCTGGACATCCAGCTTTGGACGGATCCCCTGGGCAGGCTGTGGGTATTCTGGGTACAGGAGCGCACGCGCCAGGAAAAAAAGAACGAAACAGGTTATGTGGTGGACGGATATGCCTTTGGTCTGGATCGCATCCATGGCGAATGGGCCATGGTGTGCGACAATCCGGACGCGGAAGAACTGGTCTTCACCCAGCCGCGCAGATTGGACGATGGATTTTTGCGCTGCAAGCCCCTGGTGTTAACCAGCGGACGCTGGATCAATTTCAACTACGATCAAAATTGCGATCAATATGGATACAGCATTTCTGACGATCAGGGCATGACATGGCAGCGTCGCTACGGCGCAAAAAAAGTACCCACGCCTTTTGACGAAGCCATGGCCGTAGAACTCCTTGACGGCAGTATTCACATGATGGCGCGCACCAGCGGCGAACTGCACGCGCTGGCGGAAACCTGGTCCCACGACGGCGGCGAAACATGGGAGGAAGCAAGGCTATCCCGCTTTCAGGATCCTTCCAGCCGGTTTTATTACGGCCGCACCCCATCCGGCAATTTGCTGTTGATCAAAAACGATCATGCCAGTCAGCGCAGAAACATGACGGCGTTTTTGTCCACCGACGATGGAAAAACTTGGCCATACCACGTCGTCCTGGACGCGCGGAATGGCACCAGTTATCCCGATGCGGATTTTTTCGGCGGCAAAATCTATGTTGTGCATGACTGCGGACGCACCAATGAACGGGAAATCCTGCTCAGCGTATTTACCGAAGAGGATATCATCGCCGGCAGAAAGGTCACGCCCACGATCATCAGCAAATCTAACGCGCCGCTACCCTGCTGACGCAAAGAGAGCGCGCTCGTCGAGGGCCGTCAACCGCCCCCTGGAGCACGCCATGCAAGTGTTTCTCCATTGTGTTTCCTTTGGTTGCCCCCCTGTAAAACCGCTTGACCGCCGCAAACCATTCTGCGGCGGTCAAGCGGTTTTTGAATTTGCGAAGCGACCACAGGAAAGATGCCCCGATCGGACTTGATCAGACCACCCGTCTAAAACGGGTGGTTCTGCAGACTGTTGAAAGACGCAGAGAGCGCGAGAGAAGCCTTCGGGCCACTCGAATTTCAATCGTGGTCGGGGGCGTGTACGGCGACCACGGGCGCTGATTTTGCTGGAATCCGCAGGGTTTCCGCAAAGTCCG
>JAQXRL010000064.1 GCA_029218505.1 Eubacteriales bacterium
TCCAGCTGAACTGGGGATTTATAACGCCTGTTCGACAAACAACAACAGGCAGGCTCCCCATAACGGAAAGCCTGTCTGTTGTTGTATCAATGGGCGCAACAGAATTAGTCGCGGGCCAAGATGGTCTTTTCGGTGTCCACATCGAAGAAGTGCAGACGATTCACGTCGAAGCCAACCTTGATGTCGTCGCCGCCGCGGGAGCTGGTGCGAGGATCAACGCGGGCAACAAAGTTTTCGTCCTTGCCGGTGGTGGACAGATACAGATAGGTTTCGGAACCCATCAACTCTACGATTTCCACGTGCACGTCGATGCAGGCTTCCGGATATGCGGAAGTGAACGCGCTTTCGTCGTGAATATTCTCGGGACGGATGCCCAGATAGACTTCCTTGCCGATGTAGTCGCCGGTCATGCGCTGCACTTTGCCTTCGGGAACCTTGATCTGGTTCTTTCCGAACACAGCATACACGCCGTCCTGACGCTTTTCAAGCTTCACGCGGAAGATGTTCATCTGCGGCGTGCCGATGAAGCAAGCCACGAACAGGTTTGCGGGATAGTCATACAGGTTCTGGGGCGTATCCTGCTGCTGCATGAAACCATCTTTCATAACCACAATACGAGAACCCATCGTCATGGCCTCGGTCTGGTCGTGGGTAACGTAAATGAAGGTGGTCTGCAGTCTCTTGTGCAGCTTGGTGATTTCGGTACGCATCTGCACGCGCAGCTTGGCGTCCAGGTTGGACAGAGGTTCGTCCATCAGGAAGACCTTCGGCTCACGCACGATAGCACGGCCCAAGGCAACGCGCTGGCGCTGACCACCGGACAAAGCGGCAGGCTTGCGGTTCAACAGGGCTTCAATGCCCAGGATGCCGGCAGCTTCCTTCACGCGACGGTCGATTTCGGCCTTGGGCATCTTGCGCAGCTTCAGACCAAACGCCATGTTGTTGTATACCGTCATATGGGGATACAGGGCGTAGCTCTGGAACACCATGGCGATATCGCGATCTTTCGGCGGAATATGGTTCACGAGCTTATCGTCGATATAGAGTTCGCCGCTGGTGATATCCTCCAAACCAGCAACCATGCGCAGGGTAGTGGACTTACCACAACCAGAGGGACCGACCAGCACGATAAATTCCTTATCGTCGATCTCCAGATTGAAATCGCTTACCGCGACCACGTCACCGGGATATACCTTAAAGATATTGCGAAGCGACAAACTTGCCATGGATAAAACCTCCTTTAATCGTTCCGTTGCCACACACTCGATGTTATTATTATACCAGATGAAAACTGTTTTGAACACTGTTCGTTTCCACAAAATCCACGGAATCGGCTGTTGCATTTTGTTGTTCGCAGTCAGAGCCTTCCAGTTTTTCTTGCGCGCATTGCCGAAAGCCCTCTTTTTGCCAACAGCTTTTTGCATTGATTCTGGCTTTTGCAATCAATCCGTCATTTCTGCCCATAATAGGCATTCGGCCCATGTTTTCGCAAAAAGTGCTTTTCACCCAGATAATCCGGCAAGCTCTGCGCTTCCGGGGCAATATGCATGGTAAGCAATGCCATTTTTGCCACTTCTTCCAACACCACTGCGCTGTGCACGCTTTCCATGCCGTCTTTTCCCCAGGCAAACGGCCCGTGTCCCCGAACCAGCACCGCCGGCGTGTGCAAAGGATTTTTCCCTTGAAATGCTTCCCAAATTACCACGGCGGTATTCTCCTCGTATCCTTCCACGGTTTCTTCCGGCGTCAAAAAGCGGGTGACGGGCACTTCCCCGTGGAAATAATCCGCATGGGTCGTGCCCAGGCAGGGCAATGCGCGCCCCGCCTGCGCCCAAGCGGTGGCATACGTTGAATGGGTGTGGGTGATGCCGCAAACGCCGTCAAAAGCGCGGTATAGCGCCAAGTGCGTGGGCGCGTCGGAAGAGGGCCGCAAGCTTTCCTCCAGCAAATTGCCGCTTTCCAAATCCATCAGCACCATCATTTCCGGCGCCAGTTGCGCATAAGGGACGCCGCTTGGCTTAATGGCCACAATTCCTCGGTCCGCGTCCAATTGAGACACGTTGCCCCAGGTGTAGATCACCAGTTTTTTTCGTTCCAGCTCCATATTGGCTTCATATGTGCGTTCTTTCAATTCCTTCGCGTTCATCGTTCGCGCCTCCTCCGCCCCGCCCGGCATTCCGGGGATCTTTTCCGCTTCGCTCAACTCGCCCCGATTATATCATGATTTTGCCTTGTTTGCAACGCTTCTATATATGTACGCAAAATTATTTTGATTGAACCCCAAAATCGCTTTTGCTTTTCCCGCGTTTTGTATTATAATAGAAGGAGAACGGCATACAAGGAGGGCGAAGAAGTGACGCAGGTACAATCCTTTTTTGCAAAGGTGGGCGCTCTGCTGTCCAATTTGCTTTATCAGCCCGATTGGCGGAACCTTCTGGACGTTCTGATCGTCACAATATTGATTTATCAGGCATTGAAGCTGGTAATGCGCACCCGCGCCAATTCCGTATTTAAGGGAATTGGGTTTTTGCTGGCGGCGGCATGGCTTTCCAGCATTTTGCAATTGACGACGCTGAACTGGTTGATGCAGCAAGTGATCAACACAGGCGTCATTGTCATTGTCATTTTGTTCCAACCAGAATTGCGCCGGGCGTTGGAGCAATTGGGGCGTTCCAAAATCACCCGGCAAGTGTTTGGCACATCCTCCCGTTCCAGGGTACGGCATACGGAACAACAGGTTTCTGAAATCGTACGCGCGCTGAACAACATGGCCCGCAAGCGCATCGGCGCCCTGATCGTCATTCAACGACAGACGTCCTTGGGCGACGTGATGGAATCCGGCACAATTCTGGACGCGGACATTTCCGCGCCGCTGATTGAAAACGTATTCGAACCGAACACGCCCCTGCATGACGGCGCAATGATTATCTCCGGCGAACGGATCACCGCCGCCGCTTGCATCCTGCAGCTTTCCGACGATTATTCCATCAGCCGGGAACTGGGAACCCGCCACCGCGCCGCGATTGGCATTACAGAAACCACAGACGCGGTCAGTCTGATCGTTTCGGAAGAAACGGGCATCATCTCCATGGCCCGGGATGGCCGCCTGACGCGATATCTGGATTCCAAATCGCTGACCATCCTGCTGACGGAATTGTTTACGCCGGAAAACGGCGCGCTCAGTTCCTGGTTTACCAACATTCGCAGCAAACGCAAGGAGGGCAGCCATGAAAAATAAACTCAAGGCCTTTTTCCGCGTTTTGTGGCAAAGCATCTCCCATAATTTCTGGCTGAAGCTGCTTTCGTTGGTCATGGCCCTGATGCTTTGGAATTCCGTAATCTCTTCAAACAGCACGCTTACCCGCAACAAGACCATCAGCGGCCTCACGGGCTATCTTGCCGGACAGGCCACTTTGGAAGCCAACAAACTCGCTTTGGCGGAGGATCCCGCCGCTGCGCTGAGCAACATCGGCGTCATTATCGAAGTGGCCCGGTCCGAATATGCATATGTCTCCGCAGACAACGTCCAGGTGGCGCTGGATCTTTCCAGCGTGCGCGGCGCTGGCAGCCAGCAGGTGCGCCTGCGCGCCTCAACCGCCTATGGCCGCGTGGCGGAAATCATTCCCAGTTCCGTTACGCTGAATTTTGAAGCGTTGGACTCCCGGTCCATTCCGGTAAACGTAAAACTGGAAGGGGACATGCGCGAGGATTTGTATTACAGCTATACCCGCGTCAATCCTTCCACCATCACCGTCAGCGGGGCCGCCAGCGTGGTGCAATCCGTTGCCTCCGCATACGTGTATGACGATGTATCCGGTCATGATTCGCCGTATACCTCCGCCGAGCAATTTGTGCTTCAGGACAGCGGCGGAAACGAAATCAGCCAGACGCTGCTCAGCCTTTCCTCCTCTTCCATCACGGTGAGCGTGGGCATTTATCCCACCAGAGAGCTGCCCGTGTCCACCAATTTTGAGGACGTCCTTGCCGGGCAGGTAGCAGACGGCTATGTCATTCAATCCGTAACCATTCAGCCGGATACCGTCACGGTTGCGGGCGATTCCGAATTGCTGGAGGGATTGACTTCCCTGTTGATCGAGCCGGTGAGCGTAGAGGGCGCAAGCCAAAGTTTTTCCGCCCGGGCCCGCATTGCCAGCCTGACGGACTTCCGATATATCTCCACGGAGCAAGTATACGTCAACGTCAACATCGCGGAGGAATCTGTCAGCGCCTGGATTGACAAGGTGAACATTTCCTATGTGGGACAGGACGAGAACCTGACGCTTTCTTCCCAACGGGATTCCGTCACCGTTTTCGTCACCGGCCCCAAGAGCAAAATTCACGCGCTGGAAGAAAACGGACTGGACGTGGTGTGCGATCTTACCGGGCTAAAGGCCGGCACGTACCAGCTGACGTTGGACTACGGCATGCAATATGATGACAGCATCACTTTCGAACCTTCCGGCGGCACCATTACCGTGACCCTGTCGGAAGCATCAACGGACGAATAGGACAATCTGGAGGAAGAAAACATGGCATCCGGCGGATATGCGGACACAATTGTAAACATCATGCTCGGCTGGCTGAAGGGCTTCGCCAATTGGGGACTGAAGCTGGTAGGCCTGGCAGGCACGCAGGGGGCGTCCCCTCTGCTGTGGCTGTCCAACAACTGGCTGAAGCTGCTCATCTTTCTGGTAACCCTGGGCCTCGTGACAGATTTTCTCGTGTGGCTGATCCGATGGAGGCCCTATTGGGTTTGGCTGCGCAAAAAACGCGTCATCATCAACGATGAAAACTTCTTCGCCGGGGAAAAACTGGCAGAAATGGGCGTCGTTGCCGACGACGATCTGTTCTCCCAGGCATGGGACGACAATGCTCCGCGACAGAAAAAGCCTGCGCCCCGCCGCAAAGAACCACGCCGGGATTACGTGGTGGCCAGCACCACCGTGCGCCGGAAAAAACCTGCGCCCAAAGCGCCGGAAACCAGACATTCCAAACCCATTCGCACGCCGGCATCCCATTCGCACGCCAAACCAGTCAAGGAAGATTCCATGGAGGATTTATTTTTGGCGCAGGGCGAGGACGACGTATTCAACGTGGCAAATTTGCCGAAGTCCCGCAAACGCCGCACGGGCAGGAGCAAGTCATGACGAAATGGTACCTTTCCGGCAGCCGCATCAAGGCCGTGGTGGGCCATTACGGCAGCGGCAAAACCGAAATATCTCTGAATATGGCTCTGAACATCCGGAAACATTATGCCCAGACCGCCTTGGCGGACATGGATATCGTGAATCCCTTTTTCCGCAGCGCGGAACAGCAAGACCTGCTCATCGCCAACGGCGTGGAACCCATCCATTCCGCCCTGGCGCTTTCCGCAGCCGATATTCCCGCCCTTCCGGCAGAATTCTTGAGCGTTTTTGCCCGACCGGAGCTTCGGTGCGTGTTGGATGTGGGCGGGGACGACGCCGGCGCCGCCGCGTTGGGCGCTTACAAGCCGCAGTTGGACGCTTGCCATGCGGAAGTCTATTATGTCGTAAATCCCTTCCGTCCGCGTTCTTCCACCCGGGAACAAGTGTTGGAAATGCTGGCAAAGGTTCAGGTTCGGGCGCGCCGTGCAATCACCGGCTTCATCTTAAACGCCAATCTTGGCGCTCAAACCACCCCGGAAGACTTGCTCCACGGACGCGCATTTTTAGAAGAAATTTCCCAGGAATGCGGCTTGCCCATTGTGGCGGAAGCAGGCATGGCGGATGTTTTGAAGGAAGTGGAGGAAAAATACCCCCAATTTCCCATACGCCGCTTCCTTGTGCCTGAATGGATGGAGTGCGAAAAAAAATGACCAGAACCATCGATTTCGTCGCGGACGCGCTTGGAATTGCTGCGGGCCTTGTGTTCGCGGCACTTTTGGTTGTGTTGCTGGTTCGCTATTTTGGCGAAGCGTTGTGTCCCGCCTGGCCGGGCCTGGATTTTTTCTCTCTGCCGCGCCGCCGACAGGCTCGTCCAAAGTTTTCCGTGGGGCAGGCCATTCTTCTGTCCGGAATCGCGTTTCTCGTTTCGCGGCTGTTCTTTGTGGCGCTTGCCGCCGTCGCTGCCTGGTGGAACGGCGAATTGACCGCCTATCTGTGCAATCTTCCTGTGCGCTGGCGGCGCTGGGATGCCTATCACTATGTTGGCCTGATGGAAAACTGGTACGTCAATGAAGGCGATCCTCGATATCACATCGTGTTTTTCCCGCTGTATCCTGTGTTGGGCAGGGCGCTGTACCTGTTGGGAATCCCGTCCCTTGCGGCGGCCTATCTGGTAAGCTGCGGATGCCTGATCGGCGCCGGCGTCGCGCTATATTTCCTGTTGCAAATCGATCAGGGCCATTCCGCCGCCATTCGCGCGGTGTGGCTGATGATGCTTTGCCCTGTATCCTTTTTCTTTTCCGCGCCGTTTACGGAATCCACGTTTTTGTTCACCACGCTGATGGCGGTGCTGCTGGCCCGGAAAAAACGCTTTTTCTGGGCGGTGGTGTTCGGCGCGCTCAGCGCGAATTGCCGGTCTCTGGGCATGGCAACCGCCATTCCCATTTTCTGGGAAATGCTGCGGGACATGCGTCAAAGGCATTCCAGCCGCCGGGAAATTGCCCTGGGAACCGTCCTTTGCGTGGCAAAAGTCCTGCCGGTTTCCCTGGGACTGGCGGCATATCTGGCGCTGAACCAGCAGATTACCGGCAGCGCCTGGACGTTTCTCACCTATCAATCCCAGCACTGGGGCCAGGAATTCGGCAGCGCCATGAATACCATCTCCTATACCCTGAAAAACGCCGTTTCCTATGCCGACGTTCATTATCGCATGGGCGTATGGACGCCGCAAATTGTGTCCATTGCCCTTGTCATGGCCCTCCTGGTCGCAACATGGCGCAGGCTGCACCCCGGGGACGCCGCCTATGCGCTGGTATATTTCTATTGCGCCATCGCGCCCACGTGGCTGCTCAGCGGCGCGCGTTACCTGGGCGCAATGTACGCGCTGTATCCCATGTTGACGCTCATCACCCGCAAAAAATGGCAATTCACGCTGGTTTTGACCATTGAAATCATTTTGGGCGCATACATGAGCATCCTGTACGTCATCACAGGAGCAGTCATGTAACCGCCCGGAAAAGGACGCAAGTCTCATGAAGAAAACCATTGTATGCTTCGGCGATTCCAACACCTACGGATATTGTCCTTCAGACGGCGGGCGATATGACGAATCCATTCGTTGGCCGGGCAGGCTGGCGGAATTGCTGGGTCCGGAATACCGCGTCATCGAGGAAGGCTTCAACGGCCGCACCATTTGCTTCGACGACCCCGTGGAGGGCGGATTTAAGAGCGGTCTTACATATATGCCCCCCTGCGTCATGAGCCACTGTCCGGTGGATCTGACGGTGGTCATGTTGGGCACGAACGACACCAAGAGCCGTTTCGGCATGTCCGCCATGGCCATCGCGCAGGCCATGATGCATTTTCTTCGGCAATTGCGCACGTATGCCCTGGATGCCGGCGGAAAGAGCGCAAAGATCCTGTTGGTTGCGCCTCCGCCTTTGCTGGAGGGCATCTCCGGTTGCCGGTATGGCCAATGTTTCGGCGCGGATTCCCTTGCGGCATCTCAAAAGCTGAAAGACGAATATCTGCGCCTTTCCAAACTCATGCGCTGTGACTTTCTGGACGCCGGCCCGGTTTCAGAAATTTCCACCATCGACTGCACCCATCTTACCGCGGCGGGCCATACCCGGCTTGCGCAAGCAATGTTTCAAAAGATTCATGAAATCTTGTGAAGGGAGAACAACGTCATGAAAAACTTTACCCACAAAATCCCCACCCGGTTTGTGTTTGGCCGGGGCGCGGAAAAGCAGGTCGGCGCGGAAATCAAGGCCCTGGGCGGCACGCGCGTACTGATTCACTATGGCGGCGGCAGCGCCGTTCGCAGCGGATTGATCGATCGGGTGGAGACATCCATTCGGGAAGCCGGATTATACAGCGTAACGCTGGGCGGCGCGCAGCCCAATCCCAGAGACACCAAGGTTTACGAAGGCATTGCGCTGATTCGCCGGGAGCACATCGATTTTGTGCTGGCGGTGGGCGGCGGCAGCGCCATTGATTCCGCCAAGGCCATGGCGCATGGTTCCCAATACGACGGCGATTTCTGGGATTTCTTCTGCGGCAAGGCCAAGCCGGAAGCTTCTCTGCCCATCGGCTGCGTGCTTACCATGTCCGCCGCCGGCAGCGAATCCTCCAATTCCTGCGTCATCACCCAGGAATCCACCAAGACCAAGCGCGGCCTTGGCAGCGAATTCAACCGGCCCGTGTTGGCGATTATGAACCCGGAACTTGCCATGACCGTGCCGCCCTATCAAATTGCTTGCGGGGCAACGGATATTCTTGCGCACATCATGGAACGGTATTTCACCATCGACACGGACGTGGATCTGACGGACCGCCTGTGCGAAGCCGCCATGGCGGCGGTCATTCGCGCCGCGCGCATTGCCGTGAAGAATCCTTCCGATTACGACGCCCAGGCACAGCTTATGTGGGGAAGCACCATCGCCCACAACAACACGCTTTCCGTAGGTCGGGAAAGCGATTTTGGCAGCCATCAGATTGAGCACGAACTGTCCGCGAAATACGACGTGCCCCATGGCGCCGGTCTGGCCGTGGTATTCCCCGCATGGATGCGGTTCCATATGCCCAACCACGTCATGCGTTTTGCCCAATATGCCGTTCGCGTATGGGGATGCCAAATGAATTTCGAACATCCTGAAGAGACGGCGATGCTGGGCATTGAGGCGCACGAAGCCTTCCTGCGGGAAATCGGCATGCCCACAACGCTGAAAGAGTTGGGCGCCAAGACAGAGGACATTCCCTTTTTGGCCGCACACACCAAAAAGAACAATCCCGCCGGTTTTACCGGCATGTGTTATCCCATGACCGTGGCGGACATCGAAGCGATGTACCGCATTGCCGACCGCTGATTTCACTGCATTCCACAACGCCAGCACCCGGAACGCGCGCATATCCGGGCGCTGGTGTTTGCGCATCCTGGCAAAAGCCGGGATGCGATGTTCAAAAAAAACGCAATGGAGAACACAGATGCAAAAACGAGGAAAGAGAAAACAAACCCGGCGGCGCCTGCCGATCGCGCTGCGGGCCAGCGTATGCCTGGGGATCATGGCGGCCATGTTTGCGTTGGGCTGGCATTTTGGCGTGGAATCCACGCGATTTCATGGGGAAATTCTGCTGGTCAACGACAGTCACCGTTTGGCGGAAGATTACATCCCGGAGGGACTGGTAAACCTATACGAACAGCGGCATTCCTTCCGTCTGGCCAGCAGCGATATTTATTTGACCCGCGAAACATATGAGGCAATGGAAAGAATGTTTTCCGCCGCCGAGGCGGAGAACGTAAACGGCTTTATCGTCACCAGCGGCTATCGCGACTTCGCCCGGCAGGGAGAAATCTATGCCGAAAGCGAACCGGGCAAGGCGCAGGTTCCGGGCGCCAGCGAACATCAAACCGGAATGGCGTTTGATGTTACGGCGGAAAACAGCGGCGATGGCTTTGAAAGCACGCCACAATACGCATGGCTTTGCCAGCATGCCCACGAATATGGCTTCATTCAACGTTATCCCGCCAACAAGGCCGGCGAAACAGGCATCAGCTACGAGCCTTGGCATTACCGCTATGTTGGCGTGGACGCCGCCACGCGCATCAAATCTACCGGGCAAACCCTGGAGGCGTTTCTGGGCAGCGCTCGATAGCGCTGTTGATCGGAAAGCAATTCTCCAGCGCAGATCGGCCCGCAGATCCTCCGCGGCATTCCATGGCAGGTTTTCGCCTTCGTTCCAAGAATACCGCACCTGAAAATCCAATACGCCCAATGGCCTGCCCATTGGCGTGGCATTCCCGAACAGGCCATTCTGAACGATCACCCCGAATGGGTTGCCGGGGATCCATTTGCGTGGCATAACGGTGAAAATTGCGAAATGCTTGCCAAAGAGATTCGAGGCAGCATTCCCGGCGAAGTCTGGGGCGGCGCGGATTTCTTGTCCGCAAGCGCGTTGGAAAAGGGCGTTCCACGGTGTCTCTTCGCCGCCATGGGCCGCAATGGCGGAACCATGTTCCCCTCCGAACCAAAGCATTTCAACGGAATGTCCCTGGCCAAAAACAGGGCTGTCCCGCTTGACGCGGACAATCCATAATGCCAGAAATACAGCCCTTGTTTGCACGGCGGGCAATGCCGGCGCCCGACCGCCGGCGGCGCTGCCCGGCGGAACGGATTACAGCCACCGTTTTTTCCAAAAGAAAAGCAGACACAGCAGCACCACCGCCAGACTGAGCACCGCTACGGCGGGATATCCATACGTCCAGCGCAATTCCGGCATGTTCACAAAATTCATGCCATACCAGCCCACGATCAAGGACAGCGGCAGAAACAGCGTGGTAACAACCGTAAGCAATTTCATGGTGCGGTTCTGGGCAATGTCCACCTGCGCCTGGTACTCGCTGCTGACCTGACTGGCATACTCCCGCAGCATTTGGGTTTCTTCCCGCAGGTTGAAAATCCGGCGGGAAAAATATCCAAGCCGCTGCTGGCTGGAAGCGTCCAACAAGTCCGCCGCATTTTCCTGCAAAAACGACGCAACGTCCATCAGTTGCGCATAATAGCGGTTAAAGCGATTCAGCTCTTTGCGAAGCATGCTCATTTGGTTGATAAAAGACTCCGTTTTCCCATTCAATACGGCCTGTTCCAGGCCGGATGTGCGCTCCTCCAATTGCTGAATATACGCCAAATCCCCTGCAATCAGCACCAGAAGAAAATCCACCAGGAAATTGTCCGCGCCATCCGCCTTGTGCGGGCGCATTTCCAAAACCCGTTGCACGCATTCCTGCACAAAACCATCCCGATCCACAAACAGCAGATTCCCATTCCACCATACAACAGAAAAATCATGCGCCGCTTGCTTCTGACGGGCCGGAACATGAAAATGACCGCCAATTTTGTCCCCTTCCAGCATCAGGCGGCAGAAACGCAATTCTCCCGAGTGGTTCAGAAAATCCGACGCCCGTATGTTTTCCGGCAGGACGGCAAAAGCCGCCTCCGGGGACAGCACCGCCAGGATATTTTCCCATTGCGCCGGCGCCTGGTCCCCGAAGGGCTGGAGTTTTTCCCCCATACGATAATACACACGCATTCCTCCCATCTTGCGCATTTCGCGCGAAGACATTATATTCCCTTGCCGCCGCTTTGTAAAGTCTGAATGGCATGTGCGCTCACTTCTCCCAGAGGCCTTGATTTTCTCACAAAACACATATATAATATAGGGAAAAAGCAAAGTGGGGACAGGGTTATGAAACTGATACAACAATTGCGCCAAGACACATTCTCCCTTTCCTTTGAAGTATTTCCGCCCAAAACAGGCTCCGCCTTCCAAAGCGTCCAAGCCGCCACGGAGGAAATCGCCAAGCTGCGCCCCGCATTTATGAGCGTTACCTATGGCGCGGGCGGCGGCACCAGCCGCTACACGCTGGACATTGCCATGAATATCAAGCGCCTGTACGGAGTATCCACCCTTGCACATCTCACATGCGTCTCCTCAACCCGGGAATCCCTGCATGCCCAAATTGAGGACATGCAGCGATATGGCATTGAAAACGTCATGGCGTTGCGGGGAGATCCCACGCCCCAATCGCTTGAATCCGCCCATGTCGGGCCATACCGTCATGCCGTAGACCTGATTCATGAATTAAAGGAATGCGGCGCGGACTTCTGCATCGGCGGCGCATGTTATCCGGAAGTGCACCCTGAAAGCGCAGATCAGCGGGAAGACATTCGCCATCTGAAGGAAAAAGTGGATGCAGGATGCGATTTTTTGACCACGCAAATGTTCTTTGACAACAACCTTTTGTACAATTTTCTGTACAAGATCCGGGAAGCAGGCATCACCGTGCCCATCGTGGCAGGCATCATGCCCATCACCAACGCGAACCAGGTGGAACGCGCCATCAAGCTCTCCGGCGCGCACATGCCTCAACGCTTCAAAAGCCTGGTAGACCGGTTTGGCAACGACCCGGCCGCCATGAAACAGGCAGGCGTCGCCTATGCCACGGATCAAATTATCGATCTGTACGCCAACGGCATCACCAACGTGCACGTTTATTCCATGAACAAACCGGACGTTGCCCGCAAAATCCAGGAAAACCTTTCGGACATCCTGGGAAAGTCATGTTAGACGCCGTTTCCGTGCGCACATATTCCGCCCCAACATTGCGCACGGATGAAATTCTGCGTTACGCAGGCTGCGCCAAAGCGTCCGACGACGTGATTTCGCTGGTTCAATCATGTCTGCGGGAGGCGCAGCCCTGTCTGAGCTATCGCGTCTGCTTCCGGGAATTCCCCATTGTGCGGACAAACAACATGCTGGATCTCTCCTTTCTAAAGACGGAAAGCGTCTCCCTGCGGCGCAATCTGGAAGGATGTCACCGGGTCTTTCTCTTTGCGGCCACGCTGGGATTGGGGCTGGACAGGCTCATTGCCCGATATGGCAAGGTCTCCCCTGCAAAAGCGCTCATGCTTCAGGCCATTGGCGCGGAACGCATTGAAAGCCTCTGCGATTCCTTTCAGGAGGATCTGCGCACCATGGCGGCCCGGGAAAATCTGTGCTTGCGACCGCGCTTCAGCCCCGGATACGGCGACCTTGCGCTTTCCGCCCAGCAGAATGTGTTTCGCGCGCTGGATTGCTCCAAGCACATCGGCCTATCCCTGAACGAAAGTCTCCTCATGTCTCCGTCAAAGTCCGTCACGGCCATCATCGGCATTGCAAAAAATGACGTCCCGCCGCCAGAAGTGTCCTGCGTTGCATGCGACCAGAATTCATGCCCCTTCAGGAGGAAACATCCATGAAGATTTTAAATTTCATGAAAGATCACATTCTCTACCTGGACGGCGGCCTCGGCACGCTGTTACAGGCCCGAGGATTGCGTCCCGGCGAATACCCGGAGCGATGGAATCTTACGCATCCGGAAGTCGTATGCCAGTTGCACCGGGATTATTTTGATGCCGGCAGCAACGTGGTCTGCACAAACACCTTTGGCGCAAACCGCCTGAAGTTCTCCGACGATGCGCTGGAAGAAATCATCAAGGCCGCCATGGACAATGCCCTGCGCGCCAAAAACACTTCCGCCGGAAAACAGGAGAAATTTGTCGCGTTGGATATTGGGCCCACCGGCAGGCTGTTGAAGCCCTACGGCGACCTGGACTTTGAGGATGCCGTGGACATTTTTGCCCAGATCGTTCGCCTCGGGCAACGGTTTGGCGCAGATTTGATCATGATCGAAACCATGAACGACAGCTATGAAACCAAGGCCGCGCTGCTGGCCGCCAAGGAAAACAGCGCCTTGCCCGTGTTCGTATCCAACGCATACGGCGAAGACGGCAAACTCATGACGGGCGCTTCCCCTGCCGCCATGGCCGCCATGCTGGAGGGAATGGGCGCGGACGCGATTGGCGCAAACTGTTCTCTCGGCCCGATGCAACTTCGCCGCGTGATGGAACAGCTTTTGCAATGCACCCGCCTGCCCGTATTGCTAAAGCCCAACGCCGGGCTGCCCAGAAGCGATGCCGGCCACACCGTTTACGACATTGCGCCCGAAGAATTTGCGCAGGAAATGCGCCGTCAGCTGCTTCTTGGCGTCCGCATTGCAGGCGGCTGTTGCGGCACCACGCCCGCGTATATCCGGGAATTGGTCCAAACCACGCAGGACCTTCGCCCCATTGCCCGAACGGTGCCAAGCGTTACCCGGATTTCTTCCTACACCCATGCGGTAGAATTCGGCCCGGACCCCATTCTCATCGGCGAACGCATCAATCCCACGGGAAAGAAGCGCCTGAAGCGCGCTCTTTTGGAAAACGACATGGAATACATCCTGCAAGAAGGCCTGAGCCAGCAGGAGCGGGGCGTTCAGGTTCTGGATGTAAACGTGGGACTCCCGGATCTTGACGAGCCTACCGTTTTGCAAAATGTGCTGTGCGAAATGCAAGCCGTCATCGACCTGCCCCTGCAAATCGACACGGCCAATCCGGTCGCCATGGAGGCCGCCCTGCGCCGGTACAACGGCAAGGCTTTGATCAATTCCGTCAGCGGAAAGGCGGAAAGCATGCGGGCAATTTTCCCCCTGATGCGCAAATACGGCGGCGTGGCAATCGCGCTGACGCTGGACGAAAACGGCATTCCCGACACGCCCCAGGGACGCGTGGAAATTGCTCGCAGAATTCTAAAAACCGCTGCGGAATACGGAATTTCACAACAAGACATCGTGTTTGACACGCTGGCGATGGCCGTGAGTGCGGATGCGCATGCCGCCGTGGTCACGTTGCAGTCCCTAAATCAAATCCGTCGGGAATTGGGATGTCACACGTCGTTGGGCGTTTCCAACGTCTCTTTTGGGCTGCCGGATCGCGCCGCCATCAACCATACCTTCTTCGCCGCCGCGCTGGAAAACGGTCTGTCCGCCGCCATCATGAATCCTTATTCCGATGAGATGCTGAAGACCTATTACGCCTATCGCGCGCTGCACGGTCTGGACGAAAATTGCGCCGATTACATTGCTTTTTCCGCGCGCTGCGTTCCGGAAAGCACGCCTGCGGCGCAGCCTGTTTCCCGGGCGGACAGCGCCTCCTCTCTGCAACGGGCAATCGCCAAAGGCCTGAAGGAAGCCGCAGCGGAAGCCACCCGGATGCTTCTGGCCTCCACCGCGCCCCTGGACATCATTCAAAACGAAATCAGTCCCGCCCTGGACGCAGTGGGAAAGGGTTTTGAAGAAAAAACCGTCTTTCTGCCCCAATTGCTGATGAGCGCGGAAGCCGCAAAAGCTGCCTTTGAAATCGTCAAATCCGGCATGCCCATGAATGCCGCCAACAGTAGCAACATGTGCGGGTTTGTGCTGGCCACGGTGCACGGAGACATTCATGACATTGGCAAAAACATTGTCCGGCTGCTGCTGGCCAACTACGGCTTCCGCGTCGATGATTTGGGCAAGGACGTTCCGCCGGAACGCCTCGTGCAAGCGGTGCTGGACACCGGCGCGCCGCTGGTGGGCCTCAGCGCGCTGATGACCACCACTGTTCCG
>JAQXRL010000065.1 GCA_029218505.1 Eubacteriales bacterium
GTTTGCTGCCGCAACGTTTGCGTTGCCCGTCACGAATGGGCAACGCAAAGATACGATCCCAAGGCCGTCAGGTCGGCAGTGCCGACAGCCACTAGCTACCGCAACGTTTGCGTTGCCCGTCACGAATGGGCAACGCAAAAAATACGATCCCAAGGCCGTCACGAATGGCCTTGGGATCTTTGTAATGCAAAATTGCAGGGTTTACCACCGTAACGTTTGTGTTGCTTTTCGTCCCGGTCCACACAAAACCAGTGGCAGCAAATCACATAGTTCCGAAGACCTTTCGGCACGGTCTTCGGAACGGAACTTTGCGTGGGCCATTCGTGTCGGCCCACGCAAAACCGGCGGCAGCAAATGGATGCCGGCCCTGCCGGCGGCAGCGAATGAAAACCGGCTCTGCCGGTCGGCAGCAAATGGATGCCTATTGGGCACAAATCCAAGCCTTGATGTCGTCCAATAATGTGGAAGAAACATGCTGTTCCGCGGCATTTTCGTAATCCATGATGGTGCCGGTGCTGTCTACTTCCATGTCATACAGCAGATGGTTCATGTTGGCGTAAAGCTTGTATTCCACGTTGTTCATTCCGGAAAGCGCGTCCCTCCATGCGTCCATGCCCATGTCCACAGGCACCTGAAAATCCTTGGCGCCTTGCGCAATCAAAAGCGGATATCCCTGTTCCCGCGCCAGAGCAGCCGCGTCAACAGACGCTTCCTCGTAGAGATAATATCCGGAAGCGCCAAAGATGTTCAAATCCATGCGCTGTTCGTCCGTCATCTGTTCCATGGCGGAAAAGGTCTCCTGAGCAATTTGCAATTCCTGGCGCATTTTTTCCGCCGTTTCCTCGTCTGTGCCCGCCATGGAATCCTGATATTGCCGCACAATCACGTCCATCAACGTCTTGGGCGTGCCGGCGATCAGGATGCCTCCCGCAACCTTTTCTGAATCCAGCATGCTCAAAATCCTGGGCGTCAACATGGCGCCGGCGCTGTGTCCCAGGACGAAGATTTCCGAAATTCGTTTGTCGCCATCCAGCAACGCGCATGCCGCTTGCGCATCCTGAATGTATTCCTCGTATACCGTGAAGCGGCGCAGGGCTTCCGCGTCCTGTGTCAGCAAATCCTCATGGGCATATGTGTATTTGTCGTAGCGAATGCTTGCCACGCCGCGCTGGGCCAATCCATGGGAAATTTCCTGGAACAAAGGCAGCCCGTAAGCCGTTTCGTTCATGTCCGTGGCGCCCGTTCCCTGCACCAGAATCACGCACGGAAACGGCCCGTCCCCTTCCGGCAGGGTGAGCATTCCCTTTGTTTCATCCGCAGAACCTGCGCGAAGCAGGATTTCTTCTTCGATGATGTCGTCCATCGCCGGTTTGTCCGTCTGCTTGTATTCGTAGGAGGCCAATTGCAGCCCTGCCATTGCGCCCTTCGCGTCAAAGACAACATACAGGACGGATTCCGTCAGGGAAAAATCGCATGTCACCACGGCAATCTCGTATTCGCCTTGCGCTTGCCGCGCAATGTCCGCGATGCCCTGATAATCTCCCAAAATGACGCTCAATTGATCCCAGGTGGCTTTCAGTCCGTCTGCGTTGACCAGCGCCGCTTGCATGTTTTCATCGGAAGCGTCGTATGCGCTTTGAAATTCGCCGTCGGCCAGCCATGTCAGAATTTGTTCCGCCTGCCGTTCCACGTTTATTTCCGAAAGCCCGCAGCCCGGCAACATCGCCAGGAGGATCAGCACCGCCAGGATCTTTTTCATGATATCCCCTCCCGAATTTTTTTTCATCATAACACCGTGGATTCTGCCTGTCAACCGGAAGCCGGGGATCCGGCAGGAGTAACGTATTTTTTTCATGCAAGATACGTACGAACGTCACAATTGTTTTGTACAATAATATTGCAGAAATATGGCCGAAACGGCCCGCGAAATGAGAGGATACACATGCGCTTTGATGCAATTCTGTTTGATTTGGACGGAACGCTGACGGCATCGGAGGAGGGCATTACCAACAGCGTGCGGTATGCGTTTGAAAAAATGGGCGTGCCGTCGCCGGATGCAAGCGTATTGCGAAGATTTATCGGACCGCCGCTGGTGGGCGCATTTATGGAATTTGGCGGCATGACGGAGGAAGAAGCAAGGCGCGCCACGGAATATTATCGGGAACGATTTCGGGAAATCGGATGGCGGGAAAACCGGGTTTACGTGGGAATTCCGGAAATGCTGATGGCGTTAAAGGCCCAGGGCGTGCGTTTGGCGGTGGCGTCCTCCAAGCCCCAGGTTTTTGTGGAAAAAATTCTGAAACACTTTGGGTTGGCGCCGTTTTTCGAATCCGTGGCGGCGGTGACCATGGAAAATACGGATGCGGATAAATCTTCGCTGATTCGCCGGGCAATTCCCCAGGGACTGGATTTTTCCCGGGCCTGCATGGTGGGCGACCGTTGTTTTGACATGGAAGCCGCGAAGAAAACGGGATTATACGCCGTGGGCGCGGCATATGGTTATGGTTCCAGAGAAGAATTGTTTTCTTCCGGAGCGGATGCGGTGGCCAACGGCGTGCCGGAATTGCGGGACATCCTGTTGGGAGGCAGCATGCCCAGGGCGAAGGGCCGGTTTGTCACCTTCGAGGGACTGGATGGCTGCGGAAAATCCACGCAGCTGCGCAAGACGCAGGAATATTTGACGGAACGCGGTTGGGAAACCCTGGTGAGCCGGGAACCGGGCGGATGCGGAATTTCGGAACGCGTGCGGGAAATCCTGCTGGACGTGGGTTCGGAAGGAATGTCCGCCCAATGCGAAGCGCTGTTGTACGCGGCGGCCCGGGCGGAGCACGTTCGCAACGTCATCGAGCCCGCGCTGCAGGCGGGAAAGATCGTCCTATGCGATCGATTTCTGGATTCTTCCATTGCATATCAAGGCTATGGGCGTGAACTTGGAGAGGACTTTGTTCGTCAAATAAACGAATCAGCGGTTCATGGGCTGGAACCGGACAGGACCTTTCTGTTTGAATTGCCGGAGGAAACCGCCAAGAGCCGGGTGCTGTCCGGAGAAACCGCGCCCGACCGGCTGGAGGCGGAATCCATGGACTTTTTTGCCAGGGTTCGCGCAGGATATCAAAACATTGCCTTGCGGGACATGCGCCGCGTGATGTGTGTGGACGCAAAACGGGACATCGAAAGCGTGTTTCAAAGCGTGCTGACCGGCATTGACCAATTGTTAGAGACCATGTAAGGAGAGGATTTCATGGCATACGAAAATTTGTGCATGTATTGTTTCCAGGACACCGGCGGGGAAAGCATTTGTCCCCATTGCGGCCATGATTCCCGGGCCGCGGTGCCCCAGATTCAATTGATGCCCGGTTCCAGACTGTACAATGAACGGTTTTTGGTGGGCCGCGCCCTTGGGCAGACGGCCAGCGGCATCGTATACGCCGCGTTCGACACCAAGCGGGAAAACAGGCTGCGCATTCATGAATATTTGCCCAGAGACAGCGCCCGCAGACTGAACGACGGCAGCGTTGTGCCCGTGGCGGGACAGGAAAGCGCCTTTGAACAGGGATTGACCAAGCTGCGCGCCAGCGTGGAAGGCGTGGAAGACCCCGCAAAGCGCCATTTCTTCTTTGAAGAAAACGGCACCGGATACGTCGTGCAGCGGAAAAACGCGGCCGCGGAATCCGAAGAAGAGGAAAACGGCGGCAGAAGCACCAAGCAGATTGCCATCATCATCGGCGCGGCCGTGGTGGTGGTGCTGGTGGCGGCGTTTGTGTTGATTTCCATTTTGAACAATGTGTTGGACAACACGGATTACAACGTGGATTCCACGCCCAATCCGGACCAGGTGTGGCAGCCGGACGTGACGCCTTCGCCCACGCCCTATGTTTCGCCCACCATTTCGGCGGGAACGAAGCTGGAGCTTACGTGGATGAACGATACCACGGTTTCCGGAAAGATGGAGGAATTCAAGGCATCCCAGACGGAAGTCAAGGATGACGGCACAAACCTGAACAAGACCAAGATCAAACACATTCAGGAATTGCTGATTCAGCTGGGATATTTGAAATCCGGCAGCGCCGACGGCGTATATGGAAAAAATACGTCTCAGGCAGTAAAGTCCTTCCAGGAATGGGTGAATTCCCAGGTGGGCAGCGGCACGTTGCGCACGGACGGAAATTGCGATGATACGACGCTGCAATACATGGAATATGCGGTGGAGCAGGGCTTCCAGCCCAACGCCACGCCCACTCCTACGCCCAGCGCAGGCGAGGTTGGCAAGATCGAATCGCTGCAAATTTTCGCCAACGGCCAGGAATACACCGGCAGCGTGCTGAAGGTCAGCGGCGAAAAGGTCGTTCTGGCCTGGTCCGCTGCGGGCAGCGTGGAGGGATATTACGTCTATGTGTCGGATTCTCACGGAACCGTCATTGCCCAGGGAGAAAATGTCACCTACACCTCCGGTTCCTTTGAGGCGCAGCAGATTGAACCCAACACCGTGTATTCCATCCGCGTAAGCGCCATGCCCGTGAACGGCAAGGAAGCGGATATGGTGACCAAGACCGCGCAATTCATGCTGGAAGCGTCGGCAACTCCGTCGCCCAGTCCGTCGCCAACGCCCAATGAAGGCGGCGCGGTCATCAACAAGGATTCCGACAAGGCGGCCATTCAGGCGGTGCAGCGCATGCTGATCCAAATCGGGTTGCTGCCGCAAGGTTCGGACGACGGCGTATACGGCAACGCCACGATCAACGCCGTGAAGGAATTCCAGACATGGGCAAACACCCGTTACAACGCGGGTCTGACGGTAAGCGGGGAATGCGACGCCCGCACGTTGGGGTATCTGGAACAGGCGGCGGATGAGGAAGCATGGCTGGGAGAAGCCACGCCTTCGCCCACGCCGGAAATCGGCACGGTGTCCGCGCCGCAGATTACCATTGACAATGCGCAAATGGACGAAAACAACGTGGCATACGTGACGGGAGACAGCGTGACCTTCCGCTGGTCGTCCACGGGTGATTTGGCATCGTATTATATGTATATGACCAATTCCAAGGGCGAAAAGCGGGAATGGGGCGAAAGCACCGAAACGTCCATCAAGGTGGACGCATCCATCTTTGCCAAGGACGGGCCGTTTACCATTTTCGTGGGCGCAATTCCCACCGGCGGCACCCGGGACAACGCTGCCTGGAGCAACATGACCTTCGTTCTGGGCGCGATTCCCACCGCGGAGCCCGATCCCACGCCCACGCCTACGCCGGAACCCCAGATTGGCACGGTGTCCGCGCCGGAAATCGCCATCAACGGCATTCCCTTTACGGGGGATATCCTTCCGGTGAGCGGCGACAACGTGACGGTGTCCTGGAACGCGGAAGGCGACGTGGAAAGTTACTACTTTGAGGCGTATAACCCGGACGGAAGCCTGGCCGCCAGCACCGGCGCGACAAACAACAAGGTGATCACATCCAGCACCGCCGGAATGGTTGCCGGAGAAATTTACAGCGTGCGGGTGGGCGCAATGCCTACCGGCGGCGGAGAGGCCGACATTCAGTGGAGCGAAGCGACGTTTACCCTGGCGAATGTGGAAACGCAGCCTCCGGAAACCAGCGATGCTCCCGAAATTGTGATCGGCAGGGATTCCTCCAAGGAGGACGTCCAGAGATTGCAGAACATGCTGATTCAGGTGGGCTTGCTGCCGGAAAATTCTGCGGACGGTATTTTCGGCAATGCCACTGCCACGGCCGTGACACAATTCCAGGAGTGGTATAATGCAAACAATCCGGACAAGGAACCGCTGACCGTTTCCGGCGAAGCGGATGCCAAGACCTTGGAACAGCTGCAGAAATGCATTGACGAAAATATCATGGTCGTGGAGCCTTCTGTGGAACCTTCGAATGTTCCACAGGAGGAGCCCAGCCAGGAGCCCAGCCAGGAGCCTAGCCAGGAGCCCAGCCAGGAACCCAGCCAGGAGCCCAGCCAGGAGCCCAGCCAGGACCCTAGTCAGGAGCCGGAAGCGCCGGAAATCGGAACGGTGAGCGCGCCGGCGATTACGGTGGAAGGATATGACAGCGTAGACGGCAGCGTGTACGTGATTGGCGGAGACAGCTTTCGGATCAGCTGGAGCGCGGAAGGAGATGTGCAAAGCTACATCCTGAAGGAAACGCGGGACAGCACGGGAGACAGCCGCAGCAACAGCACGACGGACACCAGCGTGACGCTGGATGTGACAAGCTATCCCACGGGAGAAACCTTCACGATGCAGGTGGGCGTAATTCCCACCAACGGAACGGAAGAAAACGCCCAGTGGAGTTCCGTGCAGTACAAGATTGCGGAACAGGAGCCGGAAGTGCCGGAAACGTCGCCCGATCCCACCATGCCGCCCGTAATCGATCGGAATACGGAAGCCCAGTGGATTGAAAAGCTGCAAGACAGATTGTACGAATTGGGATGGATTGTGGACACCACCACAGTGACCAGAGGCACATTGGACACGGCTACGCTGCAAGCAGTGGCGGAGTTCCAGACCAAAGTGAACACGATGGATATGGGTGTTACGCTGCAGGTGCTCAATCCAGAGGATCCCAACGCATCGATTGACGAAGCTACCTTGAAGCTGCTGATGGACGTGGAAAAGCCCATCAAGCCATAGCGCGGGGCGAGTCAAAAACATCCCGAGGTTCCATGAGAACCCCGGGATGTTTTTTGGACGAACGAAGGAACGCAATCAAAGATCGTGCATGGAGCGGCGCAGTCCCTTGGGCAGGTGATTTTTCAAAATGCCGTCCACGCTTTTTCCCCATCCGAGAGGCATGCCGGACACAGTAACCAGCGTCCAGCCGCGTTCGCCGTCAAATGGGATGGCTTCTCCGGAAAGATATTGCCGCGCCTGTTCCGGATGCAGCGCTGCTTTTCTGCGCGCGCAATCGGGTGAAAGCGCCATGGCGAGGGCATGTTCCGGTTCAAACCGGTTTTTCTGGGCGCGAAGCAGGCAAAGTCCCGGAGATACGACGCGCACGCCTTTGGCCGCCGGCAATTCCGCGGGAACGGCATAGATCCACTGGCCCATCTGTTGCACCGGCAAATGTTGCAGGAAATCCGTGGAAAGCAAAATCTCCTGCAAAAAAGCATCTGCTTCAGGCAGTTTTGCACGGGATGGCGCTTGGAAAGAGGGGCGAAAATTTCCGGAACGCTGGAATTTTGCGATGAATTGCCCGTCGCCGCGAATAAGATGCGGTAACAGCCGCAGCATTCCGTTTTCGGATGCGCCCACGCCCGGCAAAGCAAATTCTACAGGGGAAAAATCCGGATGCTCCTGCAAAAAACGGAGCGCGCTGCCCTCGTTTTCCAACGGGTTATAGGTGCAAGTGGAATACACCAGCCGCCCGCCGGGACGCACCAGCTTTGCGGCCTGGGCGAGAATTTCCCGCTGCCGGCGCGCGCAGCCTTCCGGCGCGGAAGGCGTCCATTCTCCGCGGGCGTCGGGATCCCGGCGGAACATGCCTTCTCCGGAACACGGCGCGTCCACCAATACGGCGTCAAAAAAACCGGGCCATGCCCGGGAAATAGCGTCGGGATACGCGTTTGTTACGACGGCGGAAGTTACGCCCAGCCGTTCCAGATTGCCTGCGAGAATTTTTGCCCGGCCCGGCTCCGGTTCATTGCATACCAGAATGCCCTGTCCCTTCAAACTTGCCGCCAGTTGGCCGGATTTTCCGCCCGGAGCGGCACAAAGGTCCAAGATGCGCTCTCCGGGTTGGACGTCTAACACGGCGGCGGGCGCCATGGCGCTGGCCTCCTGCAAATAATATGCTCCGGCGGCATGGGCGATGGCTGCGCCCGGACGCACGCCTGGACGCAGATAGAAGGCGTCCTTTGCCCATGGCACGGGTTGATCCATGTATTCTTCTGCGGCATGCATGGCGGCTGCGCGCAAAGAATTTACGCGCATGGCCAGGGCAGGCGGCGCATCCAGCGCGCGCAGAAATGCGGGCAAATCGTTTCCCAGCAGTTCCTGCATGTTTTTTCGAAATTCAGCATGAAGTTCCATCATAGCATCGCGTCCAATTCCGCAAAATTCCGCACGGTTTCCCCTTCGCAAATGGCTTCCGGAATGAGATCCGGGCGCAACATCTGAATGGCGCGAATGCCGAAGCGCCGCGCGCCCAGGATGTTGCGGGGACGGTCGTCCACGAAAACACAATCCTCCGGCTGTGCGCGCAATTTTTCCACAATGGCCGAAAACGTTCGCGGATCCGGCTTTGTGGCGCCAATTTGTACGGAGATCATGGCGGCGTCCAATTCCGGCGCAATGCCGGTGTGTTCCAAAATGCGCAGCAGCGAAGGCAGCGCGTCGGAAAGCACGCCCAAACGCATCGATTTTTTCCATTGACGCAGGAAGGGCAGCACGTCTTCGTATAAGAAATACCGGTGATCGTCCCGGGTGTCGCTGTTTGCCAGGGCGAAAATTTGGGAAGGGGAAAGGTTCCAATGCATTCGTTCGCTGACCGCGGCGTAGTAATTTGCCCGCATGCGCACTTCCGCGTCCTCGTCTGCCACCGGTGCGGCTTCGTCGATGAGGTGGTTGCAAGCCTGGCACGCGCCTTGGTATGCGGGCGAAAGAATCCCGTCTGCCAGGGGGCCCAACACTTCCCGGGCGTTTACGGGAATGTTCCATCGCCCCATGGAGGGCCCGACGCATACGCCGCCCAGATCCAGAATCAATGCTTTGGTCATTGCTTCTTTTTCCTTTCCTTTTGTTTGAACAGCGGGCGAATGGCTTGCCGCGGCGGCATGGGAGGGCTGTTTTCGTCCATGAAATCTTCCGGCGCTCCGGCATAGGACGCAGAGGGAATCGGAAGGTTTTTGCGCTGCAGGCGTTCTTCCACGATGGTTTTCACAATGGCATAGGCCAGGGCAAACACGGGAACGCCCAACAACATGCCCGCAAAGCCCAGAAGCCCCCCGCCCACGATGATGGAAATCATAATCCAAAATGGGGAAATGCCAATGTAGTCCCCCAGAATTTTTGGGCCAATGATGTTTCCGTCCACTTGCTGCAACAGCAGAATGAACACGGCAAACCACAGCGCGCTCATGGGATTGACGATCAGCAGGATCAGCGTGCAGGGAATTGCGCCGATGAAAGGCCCAAAGAAGGGAATAATGTTGGTAATTCCGACGATTACGCTGATGAACAGGGCGTATTCAATGCGAAAGATCAGCATGCATGCATAACACAGAAGTCCAATAATCAGAGAATCCAGAATTTTGCCACGAATAAACCCCGAAAAAATCTCATTTGCCCGGCGCGTCCAGCGAATCAGGTTTTCACAGGCGGTTTTGCGCATCAGCGCATAACAAAGTTTTTTCGTCTGTTCGCAGAAGCGGTCTTTTTCAATAATCATGTAAAACGCCGCGATAATGCCCACAAACGTATAATATACCAGGGTGTATACGCCGTTGGTGATGGCCATGACGTTGGAAAACACCAGCGAGGTGTAGTTCATCAATTGGGAAACGATGTTTTCCCATGCAATCTTCAACTGTTCGCCGTCCACCTTCAAAAATTCATACCGCAACAACAATTCGTTGATGGATTCGCTGTTTGCGGTAACGAAATCCGCAATGTAGACCAGGATGGACTTGATGGAATTGATCAATTGCGGCAGCAGAATTACCAGAAAAGCCGCAAGAACCAAAACCAGCAGACAGACGCAGAGCAATGCGGACAACACGCGGCAGATTTTTGCGCCGCGCTTGCCGCGCAGGAAGGGAATTGCGGACAGCAGCGCGCTGACGCGCCGGTGAATGGGAATCAGCAAAAACGACATGGCAAAGCCCAACAGAAACGGCGTCAGCAATTCCAAAATGCTGCCCACAAAGCCTGTGATCTTTCCAAAGTAATAGACAAACGCGAACATGCCGATGCCTGCGGCAAGAACCAGAATGTTGGATACGGTCTTCTCCTGCTGTTCCTTGGATAATACAGGCCTCATGATCTTCCTCCGTATATGCAGTCTTTGCGGCAAAATGGCGGACGTCCGGCAAAGCAAACCTGCCGGCACAGAAATTCCCAACCTTATTATACCATATTATCCCCTGGGTAGACAGTAGGAAAAAGCTGGAAGAATGCGATTTCTTTTGGGTTTTTATGATGCCGCGCACACGCATCCTGTGCGAATTGTCAAAGAATCCGGCGCGGATTTATCATGCGAAACATCCCTCGCTTGTACGGAATTTTATGAGTTTCTTCCTATTATATATAGAAAGAAATGACGAGAACACAATGTTCGTGTTTATGTGGAAATATCCACCAGATATGCCATGGAATCGTTTGCAGAGCGGACTCCATCCAGAAAATCACGAACAATTTTTTCGGAAAAACC
>JAQXRL010000066.1 GCA_029218505.1 Eubacteriales bacterium
GCTCCAAGGGCAGTAGTCGCTCCCCCCCGCGGGGAGCGTGGATTGAAATTCCTCCACCGATATCAGCGCCGAGGTGACGCTGGAGTCGCTCCCCCCGCGGGGAGCGTGGATTGAAATTGCATGGTGTTATTCGAGAAGTAAGTATTGTGCTGTCGCTCCCCCCGCGGGGAGCGTGGATTGAAATAAATTCCCAAAAGTACAAGAATTGCATAGAATATGTCGCTCCCCCCGCGGGGAGCGTGGAATGAAATGCCACAAAGCACCATTCAAAACTACTCTTATAAAAGGAAAAAGACACATTTCTGTCAGAAAGACACTTGTGCTTGTGCAACTGCAACTTTTTCCACGCAAAAGCGTACATTTCGTATAAAGCAAAGTGGAGATTCTTTTGCTTTAGAAGCACATTGCCAAGCCAAATCATTTGGTAGCAATTAGAGTTTATTGTTTTCCCGCCGATAAAAAAGTCCGAAAAGCTTTGTCAAAAGCGGATTATTTTGAAATTCCCATGATATATTTTTGGGGCTGCGAGACAGAAATGTTACCTGACTTGAAATAATTCAAGTCAGGTAATTCTTTTTTGTACCGCAACCGAGGTTGGAATTTCACCTGCAAAATGGTGCGATTCCAGCTTTTTTTCACGGCTTTACAGGCGGAGATGACGCCCTCCATCCACCCGCGTCCCGGAAGAAGAATCCGACGCAGGCCATGTCCGGCCACAGAGAAGAAGAGGAAAAGATAGTTCTCCCTGTTTGCTCTGTGCAAAAAGAGGGCTGCCCCTCATGAATTGGAAAATCATGCTGAGACAGCCCCATTTCAATTATATTACTTCCTCTGCCGGGAGCCCAATTACAGTTCCCAGTCCTTGACCCCGTTGTACCAGCTGCCAAAGGGCTTGGCGATCTGTTCGCTCACATAGCAGACGCCCTTGCCCAGCCGCATGATGGAAGCGGGACACTCCATGGAAATCGGACCGTACAGTTCGATCCGGGAGATCATCCGCTGCCAGGAACTACCGTCGCCATTGGTGAAGTTATGGAGTTCAAACCGCTCTCTGGCGTTGACAATATCCCGGGGGCCAATGGTGGCGGCTCTGGGCGGAACAGCCCACACGTCGCCCGACGCGCCCATGGGCCCAAACAAAGAATTTTCACAGATGGTCAGCGGCGTCTCGGTTGTCAGCCGGGAGCCCAGCTTGCAGAATTCCTCCAGCGTGTCCGCATGGAATTCCGGTACACCGGGGTCAATAAATGCCGTGTGGCCGGGCCAACCGGTGGCGGAGTAGACAACATCGGCGCCGCCATCGCCCACTTCCTCGATGATGGAGGAATAGACGTTGTCGCCCTTGTTTTCATTGGTGAACACGTGCCAGTGATCCTCGCTGGGCCGCAGATCCTCCCGGATCCTGCCATAAAAATGGTTCCGGAACAAGTAGCCAAGGCCTGCGCCATAGGTAAGCGGCGCCACATTGCCGTCCTCGTCGGCCCATTCGTCCATGGCGAAGGCATCGACGTTCCGGCAGGAGACATTATAGCGGTTGATCATCTCCGCGATGGAGGAATAGGCTCCCGGCCACTGGTTGGGGAAGATCATGGTCAGATGCCGGTCCAGAACATCGCTGAGATAGATGCGGTGGAACACGTCCTGCACAAAGCACAGGGTGGGATCCATGACTACGCGGACACTATAGCCGTTTTCGCTGGTGTACTCCATGTCCTCACGCCGGATATTGCGCACATAGTCCAGAATCTCGGGATCCCTGGTGGGAAGCCACGGTGCCGGAGCGAAATCGAATTCATAATTATTCTTTCTCATAAAACAATCCTCTCATTTCATGTTTGTTGGATGGCCTGCTGCCCGATCACTCACCGATGATCTGTACACGCACGGTACGCTCGCGGGCACGAACCTGGTCGAAATCCGCAAAGTAGATTCTTCCGAACTCTCCCAGCTGCATTTTTCCATCCAGGAATGGAATGCTTTCGGACCGGCCCAGAAGAACGGAGCGCAGATGGGCGTCGGTGTTCAGACTCCACCAGGGCTCCTCGCCCCGCTCCCGGCCTGCAATTTCGACGTGCAGCGGTCCGGGATGCGCATACTGTCCGTTGGTTTCACAGGTTGGGAAAATTTTGGAAAGGCCGTTGACCATATCCTGCAGAATCAACTGCGTGCCATAATAATCCACGTCGTCCGACTGTTCCTGAATCAGGACAGAACAAGTAGTATGCTGCGAAAAGACCAGCACAATACCGTTCTGAAGGCCTGATTCCTCGATCGCCGTTTGTACACGGTCGGTGACATCGTGGAATGTCGGTCTTGTATCGGACTGGATTTTAAACTCTTGATGAACTACCAAATCACTCAATCTCCCTTTTCTATGGATTCTTCAGGAAAGCGCATAATAGATAATCTGTCCCAAGCGATCGCCGGAGCCGATGGCCAGCCTCTTTCCGTCGGGGCTGATCGTGCAGCGGGTGATAATCGGGCAGCTGATGGTGCTGTACTCCGAGGGCGCGTCGTATGTGACGTGGCCAAGCCAGCGCAAACCCGTTTCCTCGTCATAGCGGAAGACCATGCCAAGATCATCTTCATCGCCGCCGACGCCGTACACCTGCTTACCGTCGGGTGTGGCGCAGAGGTCACGGATGGGGCCGTTGTACGCGGCAGGCCCAAGTCCCAGCACTTTCTCTCCGTCACAGACCGCCAGCATACCGTCCAGGGTTCCCACGACGGTCTTGCCGTTCTGCATATCCGCCTGCGCCGTGGCGACGGCCTTGTACTGCCGTCCGGGATAATACGGCGGGTCGCCTACAACTTTGCCGACGGCTTTGGCGTTCAGCAGCCGCTGTGCCTCCGGGCTGGCCGGATCGACTTCTTCCAGCCGTGTGATCCTGCCGTCAACCGTCTCGAAGAGGTAATGCTTTTTGCCGCCGCACAGTCCGACCAGCGTCTTTTCGTCGGTCCACTCCAGGGCCAGCACGGCAGAGCTTTCAATGTTGTCCGGCGCCAGGGCACGCCACAGTCTGGTCGGCTCGCACGCCAGCTCATAGGGGACACGCCAGTTGTTCTGAGCGCCAAATTCGTCCTGCTCGTACAGGGCATCGGCGATTTTGCCATACCGCTCCGTGGGCGGATTGATGTAGTATGCATCCTCCGTCACTTCACTGCCGAAGTCATACATATGAGGGCGATAGGCCTTCAGATCAACGGCGGTAATATCCGGGCCGTCGGTAGCATGGTTGGAGCCGATGATATACATCATATCATCCTTGCTGATGCAGATTTCACTGGTCCAGCATGCAGCGCGTGTTTTTGTTCCGATTGTGCCCATCCACTCCGGCTTTCCGCCGCGGGCGATATCCCAGTGGAACAGGGAAGAAGGCATACCGATTTCATGCCGGCCGCTGCTGCAGTTTCTGCCGAATACGGCATACCAGAGCACGCCTTCGCTGTCAAAGTCCATGCCAAAGATGCCGTTCCGGTTCTCTGGGCGACGTATCCTCCGATCCCCATATGCGGGAAATCGCCGGCGACGAAGCGGGCAGGATTACCTTCTTTATTTATGAGGAGATGCTGGCCTGCAAACGTGCCTGCAAGCGCCTGCAATTGTCGCGGTCCGATGTGGAGAATATTTTTACCAGAATGCGGCAAGGCTGTTCGGGGCGGAATAACCGTTTAAAAACGCGGCTGCTTCCGTACCGGCTTCGCGGATTACACGGCGGAGAAATTCAGCCTACTCCGTAAAAATCGAAATGGATTGCATCTTCTTCCTGTATCTTCGTTGGAAGAGTTACCTGGCTTGAACTTGTAACAAGTCAGGTAATTCTTTTTGTTTGGACTTGTTGCCGCCGGTGTCTGGCGGCGCTCACCTTAAAACGGCCGCGGGCAAACCGAAGCACAGCCGTGCGGCCTGCAAAAAAATACTTATGCCTTGACCAATTCCTTTCGTAATGATAAAATCAAAATACAAATTACAGCCAGCGGCTTCGGGGGGAACCAGAATGACAGAGAAAGCAGGTAAGAATCGCAGCGATTACAAACGTGTGAACCGCGGCCTTGTTCTGAGAATGATCGCCACCGGGGAATGTGCCACCCGGAGCGATCTCGTGCGCAGCACGGGACTGAGCAAAATGGCGATTTCCAATATTGTCGCAGAGATGCTTCAGCAGAATCTGCTGGTAGAGACCAGCACCGTGCAGAGCGAAGAGCTTGGCCGCCCGCCCATCTGTCTGGCGCTTTCTCCCGATGCGCCCAAGGTCATCGGTCTGGCCATTCACCGTGACCGCTGCGAGGTTGTGCTCTGCGACCTGAGCCTCCGCATTCTGAAACAGGAGCAGCTCTCCATGCCGGAGGGGATGGACGAGGAAAAGCTGATCCATATGACCTTCCAGCTCCTCGACACCGTCCTGCTCGGCGAGACCAATGTGCTGGGGATCGGCCTTGCGACCATCGGCCCCATCAGTGTGCAGGCGGGCAAAATTCTGAATCCATACTTCTTTTATAACATCCAAAATGTCGAAATTGTCCGGATTTTGAAGGAAAGATACAACCTTCCGGTCTTTTTTGACCACGACAACCAGAGTGCTGTGCAGGTGGAGTTTCTCTACGGCAACGGCCGCGGCTACAAGGATCTGCTCTTCATCGGCATCGGCACCGGCGTCGGCTGCGGCATCATCAGCAACGGCCAGCTCTTCGGCAACCAGCGCGGTCTGCCGCCGGAATTCGGCCACGTCAGCATCGATGCCAACGGACGGCCCTGCACCTGTGGCAACCGGGGCTGCATCGAGACG
>JAQXRL010000067.1 GCA_029218505.1 Eubacteriales bacterium
CGTTCCCTGCGGGCCATTTCGCGCGATCCTGGAAACGGAAAGATGCGCGCAACTTGGTTGCGTGTTTTTTGCCGCCGGAATCCAGCCCGATACAGTCAATGCGGCGAGAAGCAGCCAAGTCAGGCCAGCACCCGGCAACAGACTGCAAAGCTTTCGTCTTATTGCTTAATTGTATTTTATCTTAATTTCAACAATTTATCAATACATATTTTCCATTTTCTAGTCATAGGACAGCATTGAAACCATCCGTACCGCTGCCATAAAGCGTTATTCCGAAGATTCAAACCGCAAGCGTCCCGATTTTTAGCATTCGTGTACGCTATTCTGCATTTTTCCATTTCAGGAAACAATCTGTTCATCGTATCATCGTTTCTGCATGCCATTGTGCCCCGGCAGCTTCGAACGAACCGGAATTTCTTGTCCGCCAAAAAAATCGCCATTTCCGGCCTCCGGGGCATGGCGAAGCCGTCGAGATTTCGCTTTTCTCAGGAATATTGCCAATGCAACGATATACTCGCAACGGATTTTTGCGATATAGAATTATAATTGACATATTATGGAAATCTATATATAATATAAATGTTGATAAGTATCTTTGGCGTATGCGCAGGCCGTGTCTTGGAGGCGCTTGAGGTTTCCTCCGGCAAGGAAGCCAGAAAGACGCTGTACGCCAACAATTGCGAAAGGATGAAGGGAGTGTGCCGGATGAAAACGATCATCGCCCTGGGATTGATTCTTGCGTTGCTTTGCCCGCTGGCGGGAGCGGAGACATTTCATGTATCCCTGAACTTTGACGCGCGCGCCATGGCGGACGACGCGCCCGATGGCTTGGAGCATTGGCCTGACATGCGAGTCGCGCATTTGCTGGTGAGCACGGAAGACGGGCTGCTCGTGCCGGGATTGCAATATGAAAGCATCCAGTGCATTTCCCGGGAAGATTGCCCGGCGGAACGGAAGTTGTTCTGCGCAACATCGGAATTGGATGAGCAAAACACATACTGGGGCGCAGTCCCAAACACGCGATACGCGCTGATGAATGCCAAGGGAGAGGTGCTGACAAAACAGCGATATCAGAGTTTGCGGCATGAATGGGAGTGCGGCGTGGTCATCGCCCAAAAAGAAGGGCTATACGGCTTATTGGACGAAACCGGCAAGGAAATGCTGGAATTCAACTACGGCTGCATCCTTGCGGACGGGAACGGCGGCTACTTTTTAACGCCCAGCGAACTGTCTAGCGAAAACGACGGGTTGGTTACCTGTATGCTTTGCCATTTGGACACGGACGCCCCGAGAATCATATCCGATATCCGGGTGTCCATGGATTTTACGCCGTATTCAAACTTCCGAAACAGCCAAAAGTACGTGGATGACGGTCTTCTGCCGGTGTACTTTGAGGACGAACAGCGCCGGGGATATGTGAACACGGCATGCCAGGTTGTAATTCCGCCAATCTATACGTTTGCCGACCCCTTTGAGAACGGCGTGGCGGCGGCATCCATCGATGGAAAAAAAATTGGAATACTGCGAACGGACGGAACATGGGCGTTGGAGCCCGTGTATGACTCCATCGCCTTTGACTGGAACCTGTACGATACATTTTCCGCCACCAGAGACGGGAAGAAGGTGTTCATTGACAGGGAGACATTCGAAGAGACGGAAAAAAACGACAATGACGAAAGCGTATACGCCGCCAACCCCAACAAGCTTGTTGACGACCGGACCAGTTGGGGTAGTTTCGGTCAAGCCTACCTGCGGAATCCATCCGGCGAAGTTGTCGCGGGCCCCTATAACTCGGTACATTGCGCCTATTGGGAGGCCGGACAAGGGAGTTTCATGGTCGACGCGGGCGGAGAGCTTCTTTTCCACGTGTTGGCGGAAACGCCGGAAGGCGAGACGATTTCCTATGTTGTGGCCGGGACGGATGCTCCCCAGGCAGAAACAACGGACAAGGACGGAAATACCATCGTCAACGTTTTCGGCGGTTTGGAAGGCTATCGCTGCGGAATCATCAACCAGGACGGCAACGAAGTTGTTCCTCTGATCTATGAGGACATGCAATTCCTGGGCAACGGCTGGTATTTTGCGAAAAAGGAAGGCGCGTGGGGCCTTCTCACGGAGGACGGAAGCTGGACGCGCGTTTGCGATTCCGCAGGACAGGCTTGGAAGGAATGACCGGAAGGGTTTCGGCCTGCGGCCGGCTTCAAGCGCTCCGGGCAGAAAGGCGGAAATTTCCAACGCCCGCGTTTCTCCCTCGCCCGGTCGTTCATAAAGACGGGTTTTCTCCGGAAGCAAGCCGCTTTCCGCGGCGATTCCGGTTCCCATGAAGGGGTCAATGCTCCAGGATTTCACGTCGATCGGCAGGCTGATCGCGGCATTTCCCAGCGCCGCCGTTCAGATTGCCGCTGCAGAAGGCTTCGCGCGCATCCAATTTGGAGGAAAGCTGTTCGCCAACGCCTTGCGGAAGCCGCGAACATGTTCCAACGGACGGCTCTTTTCCCCACCACCGGCAAGGCGCCGGTTTGCTGCCGTAGTTGAACTGGGACATGGAGAAAAGCCATCGCAAAAGACATGGAGCCACATCATCGATGTGACTCCACCAGACTGTCGGAAAACGCAGGGAACGCACGAGGGGGCTTCGGACCACTCGAAATCCGCTGTCCATGTTGGCAACCCTGATCCCGAAAACCTCGATGCTGCAAGGCTTTTGAGCGTTTTCACAAACAAGCGAATCGCTTCGTTCTCTCCAAAATCCGGGGCTGATGTGGCGATAAAAGCGCGGAAGCGTATCGAAGCGGCCGGAATCCGCAGGATTTCAGCAAAATCTGGAGAGAGCGGCCGTGGCGGGGGGATCGTGCCTCTGTCCACCAGCTTGTCAAAAAGGCTATTTGGACAAGCTGATGGAGCCACATCATCGATGTGACTCCACGGTGAACCGGGAAAGATCGATCTTCTGCAAGACAATGCATCCCCGAAAAGGGAATTTGCGAAGCGCGGAATGGAAAATCATCTCGATGCTCTCTTCCGAGGGCAGCCGCAGGAGATAACCCCTGATAGAGCTTGGTCAAACCACCCGTATGATGCGCGGTTTGGCCCTTTTCTTCCTGCGGAACTGTTCGACGGCGCTTACTTTCCGACGGGAATCTGCTTGTATTGCCTGCCGGTGGGAACATAGGGACGATAGAGGCAATCCTTCCACTCGGCGGCGTTCCAACCGTCGCTTTTCCCTTCCTGGCGCACCCAGACGCGCATCTCTCCCGCAAGCCGGTTGTCCCAAACATTCAGCGGAACCGCCGTAAATTCGATGCCTTGATCGGTTTTGCCGCGGATGATCGTTACGCCGCCCAGCAAATCGCCGCGGTGCTCCATTTCAAATTCCGGTTCCTGCGCTAACGTGACATCCGTGACGCCATGGTTGTCCACGCCTTCAAGGCAATACACCAACGGACCGCGCATGATCGCCACCATGCCGCGATCACAGCGGACATACGGATGGGCTTCGATGCGCGTCGGCGCTAACGAATCCACAAAAGCGATTTCATCTTCCTGTGCAACTTCAAATACTGCATACCCCTTTTCCATTTCCGGAATCACGTGCTTTCCGTTGACAGTATAGCGGATATCTTTCGCCCAGAATGGCACGCGTAGGCGAAGCCGGAACGGCGACGCAGATTTTTCGATCCGTATCGCATAGACGCCCTCCCAGGGAAGCTTTGTGGATGCGGTCAAATATGCTTCGCCATCCGCCAATTCCGCCCGGATTTCTCCGCCAACAAAGAGATTTACGAACAAGCCGTCCTCATCCTGCGCACAGATCAGCTTGTCCATCATACCAAAAGTCTTGTGAATCATGGGCGGACAGCAGGGACAACCATGCCACGCCCAATGATGGTCACTGCCATCTGAGACGAGAGGATTGCGATAGAAGTAATGATCTCCCTGCAGCGTTACGGAAGAAAGCATCAAATTGTATAGCGCGCGTTCAATGACGTTAAAATAGCGTGCTTCGCCAGTGGCGCGGCTCAGTGCCTCAGCCCAGAAAATCAATCCAACAGAAGCACATGTCTCTAAGTAAGCGCTGTTGACAAGATCGTAATCTTCTCCGAATTTTTCTTCGAAATGCGTTGCACCAACGCCGCCGTTGATGTGCATTTTCCGGAATTCCACGTTGTTCCACAATCTTCGGCTGCTTTCGAGCAATTCTTGGTCGTTCTCCAGCATCGCCAGGCGCGTAACGCCCGTGTAATACAACGTTGCTCGCACGGCATGCCCCACGGCCTGCACCTGTCGTTCAATGGGCGCATGATCCTGGGCGTATTCGCCCATGTATTGCGGATGATTGGTTCGATATTCGTGGTGGCCGCGACCATGAATCCAGAAATGTGCCAATGCACGATAATCGTCGGAACGAACCGGTACAGAAACCTTCTCCGCAAGATCCGGCTGATCAACGCACAATTCGTACAACTCCAGCAACGCATACTCCGGCAATGAATGGCCAGGCACGACCCATTTTTTGGGCGGTTCGCCAATGACATCGCACAGATCGTTCGCGGCACGCAATGCGCATTCCAGCAATTTCACGTGGCCCGTAGCAAGATAATAGTGAACGCCGGCCTCGAACAATCCCCCCTGGTTGTACAAATCATGCTGCAGAAGGATGCTGCCGCCATGATCGCCATACCGCTGCTCAGGCCTGTTCAATTGAACAAACGTGTGCAAATAGCCGCCGCCGGCCGCTTGTTGCGCCCGCTCAATGATGTCCGCATAATCGTCGATGCGCGCAATCAGTCTATCGCTTTGTTCGCCCCGGCGAAGGTAATCCGCCGCTCCGCGAATCGCCTCGTATAACAGTCCGTCATGCCAAGGACATCCTTTGTGCGTATCCAGTTTGCCCTCTATGAGATTTTGATAATTTTCAAGAACGCCGTCCCGTTCCAACTTATTAAAGGTGTCGTTTAAGGTGACTTCAAAAAACGTCTTTAGTTTGGGATTCCAAAATTCGTCTTTTATGCAAATGGATCCATTCAACAGCCAGTTGTTTTCCAACGGAAATTTCATACTGGTACCCTCCGTGTTGCAATATTGTTATCCTTTAATGCCGGTAAGCACAATTCCTTGCAAAAAATAGCGTTGACCAACCGCAAAGAGTACAATAGCCGGGATGACCATCACCAGCGACGCCGCCATGATGTAGTTCCACTTCGACGAATACGCTCCGCGAAGCGTAAGGATTCCCAATGCCAGCGTGAACTTTTTGTCGTTTTGCAGATAGATCAACGGCCCCTGGAAGTCGTTCCAATACGCCATGAAGGAAAAAATGCCCACGGTAATCATAATTGGCGCACATAGCGGCACGAGAATTCTCAGGAAAATCTGCACACGATTTGCACCGTCAATGTATGCGGATTCGTCATAATCCCTGGGCAACGTTCTCATGAATTGACGCATCAAAAAGATGTTGGATGCGCCGCCGCCAAACCACGCAGCAAGGTAAAACGGCCAATAGGTATTCACCATACCCATTTTGGAAAACGTCAGATATTGAGGAATCAACGTCACGTGACCCGGCAGAATCATGGAACCAATGACCAGCGTGAACCAAACGTTGCGCCCCGGAAAGTTTATGCGTCCGAGCGCATAGCCCGCCATTGCGGACGTCAACAATGTTCCGATAACGCTGGGAATCAACAGCAGCATCGTGTTTTTGAAATACCGGGCGGCTGCAAAATTCTGAAACGTTTTCACATAGTTCGTCCATCTCCACTCTTTCGGCGTGAACCTTGGCGGAAAGACGAAAATTTCCGCGTTGCTCATCAGCGAGCTGCGCAGCATCCAGTAAAGCGGCACCAGGCTGACGAAGGAAATGGCGATGAGCACCACATAGAGCGCCAGCGTAGACACGCGAACCGGCGCGCGGTTTTTCTTGATGCCATCAATTTTCGGCGCTGCCATAATACACCTTCTTTCCAAAGAACTTGAAAATCGCCAGCGTACATGTCGCAAGCACAACAAACACAATCCATGCCAGCGCGCTGGCATACCCGAATTTGTTGTTGCCAAACGCGGTTCGATATATCAAGAAATTCACAAACAGGGTGGCATTGTTGGGTCCGCCGTTCGTCATGACATACGCATTGGTAAACGTCATAAATCCGCCAATGACGCCCATCAGCGTGTTATAGAACAACACGGGAGAAATCATCGGCACGGTAATATTCCAGAATTTCACCCAAACGCCGCCACCGTCAATCTCTACCGCCTCCAGAAGCGTCGTGGGCACATTGGACAATCCCGCCAAGTACACCACCATTGTCGCGCCGCAGCCCCACGCGCTCATCAAAATCATCGAGGGCACCGCGCTGGATTCCGCATAAATCCAGGCGCTTTTGGGAAGTCCCACAGCGCTGAGCGCCGCGTTGAACAAGCCATAATCGGGGTTGAACATCCAACTCCACAAAAGGCAGGAAGCTACTGCGGGAACAATGGAGGGCACGTAAAAAATCGTGCGAAAAATCGCCTTTCCATGCAGATGCTTATTGTTGAGCAGCATCGCCATCAGCAACGCTACGGCCTGCGTGAGCAACACAGAGCCAAAGGCGTAGGTAAGCGTCACCTTCATTGCCTTCCAGAAAAAGAAATCCTGCGTGAGCAATTGAACGTAATTTTGCAAACCCACGAATTTGCTGCTGCCGAACACATTCCAATCGGTAAACGAAATCACGAAACTATAAATCATCTGACCATATGTCAGCAGCAATATGCCAAAGATGGTTGGGAGAAAAAACAAATATCCTGCAATGATCTCATTGCGGCGCATTTGGGACATGCCATGCAGTTTTCCAGAGACAGGAAGCGAAGATTTTGCTTTTGACAAGACCCATTCCTCCTTTTTTCGAAAATTGATGGGGGCTTTTCAGCCCCCATTGCCGCGCAATCGCACATTAGGCTCCAATGCTGGCGAGATATTCCTTGTAAACCCTTCTGCATTCTTCAATGACGGAATCAATGCTTTCCTGAGCGGTTGTTTCGCCAAGAATTGCCGTATCCAATGCGGGCAGGAAAAGATTGTCAATCTGCGCCGTGCATCCAACCGTAAAGAACGAATTCTTCTGCAAGTTATTCAGCGTATAATCAATCACCGCTTCACGATAATGCTTCGGATGCACCCCTTCGGTAAGCCATTTGGCAATCATGTCCTCGTTTGTATACCAATCGAGGGTAGTGGGCTGCCAAAGACCGCCGTTGATAAACGTCATCACGTAATCGGTCGTCAAAATATACTCGCAGAGTTTCATGGCCTCGTCCACATGCTTGGAACCCTTGAACACAACGCAGGGGCCGCCGGTATTGCCCGTAACCGGGGTGTCAAACTTCGGCAATACGGCCACATCGAAATCGATGCCATCCTCTTCCTTTGCAGCCGCCATGGACATGATGGACCACTGGCCATCGATGATCATGCCAACGGAATTGCTCAGGAAGCAGGAAGCCATATCCATGTTGGAAGCAGCATCGGACGGAGACGGCGCGACATGTTCCACCTGAATCAGATCCGCCAGCGCCTGGAACACCTCTATGGATTCCGGACGGTCCAGCGCAATGTCAGAAAAGTCTTCGGTGTAGATTCCGCCGCCGTTGGAACGAAGCAGCGGCTCGTAAATGGACGATGCCTTGGGGATTTTTACTCCGTAGCTTTTGATATTGTCCGGATCAAAGCCTTCCTCGCCAGGATGCAGGCCGTTTCCATCCACGGTCAGCTGCCGGCAAACATCCACAAATTCTTCCCAAGTCCAGGCATCCGCGGCGTTGGACGGCGGATAGGCAACGCCCATCTGGTCGAAATAGGTGGGATTGTAATACAGGATAATCGTCTCATTGGCCATGGAAATGCCTACCACGTTTCCATTCTTGTCAATGAACTGGTTGCTCTCCAGCTTTTGGGAAAAGCTTTCGCTCTCCAGCAGGGGAGTCATGTCCTCCAGCATGCCTTCGTTCGCCCATTGAATGCAGTCTGGTTCGGTCATATACCCTGCATCCGGCAATTCTCCGGATGCCGCCATCGTCGTTAGCTTGGTTATGTAATCGTCAGGAACGTACAAGTATTCCACCTTAATACCCGTATCCTCGGTAAACTTGTTCAAAATCGCTTCAATGGCTGCCTTTTCGTTGGCATCGCCCCATCCGGAAAAGGTCAGCGTAATTTCCTCTGCGGATGTTCCCATCGTGAACATGGTCGTTATCATTGTCAGCATCAACAGTGCGATCAGCAATTTCTTCATGAATTTCCTTCTCCTTTCTATTCTTTGTTGAGCGAAAAGCATCGCAACGCGACACTGCAGCTACGCGCAATCAACGCTTTGTATGCTCAACGTGCAATGTTATTGTAGTATTCTCCTAAAATAATTTCAATACATAAAATCCGTCAATTGGTTTCTATTTCCGACCCATTTGCAAAAAGCCGCGATCGCCATTGCAAAAAAGGGTGCTTCTCCTCTGACGTGCCAAACATTATGTATTATTCTGGTGCAGCGTTTTGTACAAATTTCGAAACGCAGTGGGCGAAAGGCTCTCATATTTCAGAAAAATTGTGCTAAAATGTTTTTCATTCGTGTATCCACAGGAATAGGCAATTTCTTTGACGCTTTTGACCGTGCTAAGCAGTTCGGTTTTTGCCTGTGCCAGGCGCATTCTGTGCAAATACGTGTGAATGGAGACCTTGGAATGCTTTTTGAACAATCTGGATAGATAATCCGGGCTATAGTGAAAAAATTCCGCGAGTTCCGCAACGGTGATATTGCGTCGGTAATTTAGCTTCAGGTATTCGCGCACACGAATATACAGCGACTCATTCAATTGTTCGGTATTCTGCGGGATGGACATGGCAATCAGCAATTGAGACATCATGTAGTCGCAGGAAAGCGGATGGGCATTGGCCGCACGGCTTTCGCTGACGAGTTGATGGAACATGTTGACCATGCGGTTATAGTCCACGCCTGTCGCAAGCTGACTGACAGAAATTTTCTGGTCAGGCAATTCGGTTTTTCCCGGCGCAAAGTGCGCCCAGAAATACACCGGTTCTTCGTCGCGCTGTTCCCGGATGCCATAATGCGTATGGCCCGCCTGCAGAATGATGGCCTCGTGGGGACCGACCCGAATCGGCACGTCATCCTCAAAAATGGTAAAGCTGCCGTTTTCCAGCAAAAACAGCACGGACGAATCCAAGGTTCGCCGTGGGTGCGCCCATCCCTCATACGCGACAAATTGACCGGCAGAAAAGAAACTTACGGGCAATTGAATTTCAATATTTTCCATTGTTCCCTCCTTTATCGCACAAGGAGTCCCATTCATATTTTAACGAAGTTCATAATGCTTGTCAAGAAGCGCATGGACGCAATCGTTTCCAGTTCCGCCAACCAATTTTGCACATAAAATTATGGAATTCCGGGCTGCAAAGCTCCATGAGAATGGATCACATGCGGCGAGCGCCCGCCGCCAGGAATGCTACCTCTGCGGCAGATTCTTCTCCGGCAAGGCATCGTGTTTGGCATATCGATTCCCTTTTTCTGCATGTTTGCCGGTGCTTTCGGCAATGCAGCCGGGTTATGACGCGCTCACGGAAACCCGACCCGCAATTCTCACAGGGATCTTGCCGGACTGCGATGGTTCCTCAAGGAAGCAAGCTGCATCGCTGGCATATGGCATGCGCTGCGTCAGAGGGAGCCGCTGGCCGTTTGCTTGCGATTGATGCAATGGGAAGCAGTATCCCGAAAAGCCTTGCATCGCAGAGCTTGTTCGTTGCGTTGGACGCATACGCCCGTTTTCTCTCTGTTGCATGGGCGCAGGAAGCGTTCTCTGTTGGTTTCTCCATTGGCACAAGATAAAACGGCAGCCAACTTTTTCTCCAGTGCCATCTTATCTTGCGTGCAGCCTAAAACAGATGCCTCAGTCCAATTTGGCAGACTCCGTTCCAATCAACAAACGGGATTGTTGTTGCTTTGTTATCGGTTGTTCTCTCGATCGTTTTGCAAGTTGCCTGCTTTTCTGTATTTCAGCTTCTCAAATACTATGGATTCGTGCCAAATGAAAAACCGCCACTGCCGATACGCATATCTGCAATGGTGGTTCTCTTTTCTTCCCGATTGATGAACGATTTCACGAAGCGGAACAAACGGCGCAATAGCAACGACAAGCAGCGTACACAAAACAGACGAAGCCAGCGCTGCCTTCTCAAAGCGCTCTTTCAAAAATTTCCCGGCAATAAAGCAGAGAACAAGTCCAGCACCTCTGCCATTCCAATTTTTTTACAATCAATCTTTTTCAAACAATACACCGAAGCACAAGCCAAGAAGAACAAAAATCAACATATCCAATGTTGCACGAAACAATACAACCCAAACAAGGATCATCAAATAAACCGCAAATTCACAAGGATAATGCCATTCTGCTTCTTCGGTATTGTACACGCCTCGGCAGTTCGAATCTGCTCAACATGATCGCATTGTGCATTGCATAAATCCACCGTCACTTTGGAAGCGTACGTCCGTGCGCTGAGAGGTTTCGATGGTTCGCGTTGTCCCCGTTTTGCTTTGCATCGATTTGCGTCCAATTCTCCGGCTATCGTTTTGACCTGCGGTTTGTGCCAGAGTTTGCCTTTCGTTCATCAAAACGTGCCAGGCCAGCCTACCGGTTTTACTTCCTGAAAAGGCGCTCCTCCGCATCGATGAAGTTTTCCAGCGCTCCTGGCGCCGCTTTCTGTGATGATTGGGCATTGCGCCAAAAGCGAATAGACCTTTGCCAATGTCCTGTTCCGGAAGCTGCCAAGGCTGCCTTGCGTTCGGGAGGGTTCCCTGTATTCCGATCTCCACCATTTCATGAAACAGGCGCACACGATTAAATCATAACCACCCGTTGAACAGTTCTCAAACCCTACCAGGACTTATTGCCTGCGGTTGCCCGCTTCCGGGGCATCAAAATGATCGTTCTTTCCACGCTTTGCTTCGCGAATTCCCGCTGCGTTCTATCGCGGCTTGCACAAAATCGGTATCTCGCAGTTCTCGATGGAACACATCTGCATGGGGCTTCATACCTTTTGTGAAGCCGTTTTCTTTATGGTTCCCCATTCAACCAGAGTTTTCTTGCGCCTATTCAGCTTCCAATCAACGCAAAGCGGCCTTGCGTCGCTGCAAGACCGCTTTTTCGCCCCATCGCTTACCGCAATGCTTCCAACATCTCACCGGCATGTAATTCCGTCGCGCATTCCAGTTTTATCAGGCCATCCGTTTCCCGGAAGGAAAGGGTCTCCAATCCTCTGCGAATTTGACGAACTTTCTCCGCCTCTGGAACACCCCAACGTTCCAGACGCAGCATCCCGTGCAACACTTGCAGCACGCTGCCCGCAGGATTGGCTTGAAACGTTCCCCACGCGCCTTCCATCGACCAGAAAAACTTGCCCGTTCCATGCAGCGGCGCAAATCCCACTTCGCCCCTGGTCATGTCGCACCAAAAGCCGGAATACACCAACAGCAGCGCATAGCTGGCCAAGCTTCTGGCATAATTGCTGCCACATTCAAATTCATTCCACGGATTGCGCTTCGCACCGTCGTATCGATCGCGAATCCCGCGCACTACATCCAGTCCTTCCTTCTCCATGCCGTGCAAAATCATGTGCGTGGCAGCCTGGTATTCAAATCCATTCATGGCCTCTTCCGCATAGGGCACGGGTACCACAGGCTTTTCCTTCCCCTTCGGCCAATCGCAAATGACCAGGGCGGATTCATCGTTCAACGCATAGATGCGGCAAGGGTTGAAATGATTTCGCATGGATTGCTTGAAGTTGTATCGATATATCGCCGCAAGAGCGCTGTCCACCATTTGCCGGTCCAGAATTTCCCCGACGCCGGACAATTCGCACATCCATTGCCCCAGCACCTGGTCCGTCCCGCATCCTTCTCCAATCTGATACTTCAGCTGCCCTGCCTCGTCGCTCCAATACGTTTCCACCGTGCCGCCGCCCGTTAGATTTTCCCCCTGACAGTACGGATTCAGCACGCTCTTGTCCCGCAGATCGATTTTTTGCTGGAAATACTCCCCATTGAACAGCTCTTTCTGGGTGTATTCCCGGCCTTGCCGGTACAGGACATCGCACGTTTCTGCAAAATCATTCTCATCCATAGCGCGCGCCATCTCCGACGCCGCCTTCAGCGCACCCAGATAAAAGCTGTTCAGCCACGAATTTGGCCCAAACAATTCCATATCCAGCGTATGATGCTGCCGCCCGGATATCACGCCGCTTTTGTCCGGATCCCACCGGTCTGCGTTGGTTTCCGCCCAGGCAAATTCCACGGATTTTCTTACCATGGGCCAAAGTTTTCGCAGCCACGCATCGTCTCCCAAAATCTTCCATTCCCGATATGTCTTGATAACGCCGCCCATCTGCCCATCCACGCAAGGCCGAAAACCGCTGCGCCGTCTGCCCAACGGCAACTGCAACCGAAACGACATTCCTCCGTCCGGGCGCTGGTTTCTGGCATAGTCCAGCTCCCGCATGGAACGCTCCAGCGCCGGGAACAGATACGGCAGCGCAAAGGCATAATTCCACACATGCGTGCAGCTTCCTTCACAGGAACCGCTGTTGGCATGCACGCCTTCGAAGGCGTAAAACGAACCGTCCTCCAGCCGCATACACGTAGCGGATTTCAGCTGCGAAAGGTTCGCCGTCACAGCTTCCAGGGCCACATCCGGCAAATCCGACGCGTACAGCGCGTCATGGAATTTCTGCGTCTCCGCTTCCAAATCGTCCCATTGGGAAAAGGCATACTCCGCCACCGCTTCCGCGCTGTCAAAACGCGTGGCATACCATGGCTTCCACGTCCTTTTCAGCACCGCTGCATCCGCTTCGTCATCCGGGTTGGACCAGTAATTCTTGCAATTGGGATAGCGCCACGCAATCAAAAAGCGCTGGGACCATGCCGCGCCGGGCTGCACCTTCGCCGTAACGGCAATGGTGGCCACGTCTTCATACACTTTCTCGTCTCCATCGTCATATGCGCGGTTTTTCAGCTGGCCCGGCGCCGTAAAGTCCCGCCAGAATACACCCAAATTGTCAAACCAGCTTCCCCGATACCAATACTGCTGCAATGCCACGCGCTCCGTCTCCGGCACGGCAAACAACAGACAACCATTTTCCATGTCCTCCGCATCCGGATTCTCGTCGCAAAGCGCTACTCCCACAAAGCCGCCTTGCCGCACCTCCCGGTGATGATGACGGTACTTTCCCGGATTGTTCACGGACAGCTCGAAGGTGTATTCCATTTCCTCCTCCCCGGTGTTTTCCACGCTGGCCGTGAAAAAGCCACAGGGCAAGCTGGAATTGTCTGCATCGCCGGGAAGAAAAGGGTTGAACGCCTTCAGCGTCACTTTGCCCGGAAAGGTTTCATCCTGAAAGCACACCTCTGCAAAGGGAAATTCGCCATGGAATACACAATCCCGAAAATGCGGCACGCCGCTGAGCAAATAGCGATGCGGGCCAAACCCATATCCGTGAAACCTGGCGTTTGGAATGCAATTCCCCATGTATCCCGGCATCAAATCCGCATTCATTACCCGGGCATCCAGCGTTTTTCCGCCCCGTTCCGCTTTAATCCCAAAATGGCTGAATCCATTCAGACTTCCTTTATTCGGACGGTTGAAGATTTCCCAGTCCCGCAGCCGCCCTGTGCCGTCCAATCCCAGCACGCCTGCGCCAATGCCACCAATGGGAAATACGATCTCCCGACGCTTTTCTCCGGTATACGTAAACCTCGACATTTGCACTCCCCCGCATCAAAACTATGCGTACAGTTTTTCGTACACGTGTACGCACGCTTTTATTATACACATAATCCGGTTTTCGTAAAGGTCCAAACGCAAAACTTTACATTTTTGCAAAAAAACAGGTCTTCTCTGCAAAAGGCGGATCTGTTGGGCTTGACAAGGGCGTTTCGTTGGCGCATAATATTTTTGAGGTGCGAAAAACAACATGTCAATAACATCCAGTCAACTTGCAAAGATGTGCAACGTATCCAGAGCCACAGTCGACAGAGCGCTGAAGGGCAAGCCTGGCATTCATCCGGACACCCGAAAGCGCATTCTGGCGGCGGCTTCGGCAAACAATTATACGGTCAACACCCTGGCCAGCAGTCTGTCCACCGGGCGCACGCATTCGGTGGGCGTGGTGATATTGAACCTTACGGGGCAATATTATTCCGCCATGGTAAACGCCATGCAGCGAAAGTTGTGGGAATACGGGCTAATGAGCTACATTTGCCTTTCGGAATACGACAAAGAACGGGAACGCGTGCTAATAGAAAGTTTGTTGGCGCGAAAGGTGGACGGGTTGATTCTGTTGCCCATTCACACCGAACGGGAATTTTGCAACATGCTCAAAAGCGCCGGCGTACCCGTGGTCACGGTATCCAACCGGCTGTACGATTTGCCCTACGTAGGCGGAGATGATCGAACGGCGGTGTATCAGGCCATGTGTCATTACGCCATGCACGGCTTTGACACGGTGCATTTCGTCTGTCCGCCGTTGGCATATCGCGCCACGGAAAATATTTACGCCCAAGCGGAGCGCGCCCAAGGCTATCAGTTGTACCGGCAGAACAATCCCGGCATGGCGGGAGAACTGATCATCGGGGAAGATTACTTGGATCAGGTTCGCAATCTGCTGCGAAGCGGAACGAGCAAGCCGGGAATTTTCTGTTCCAGCGACGTTTACATGCTGCAAATTTTGCGCATGCTGTCGGAAGAAGGTTGGGACATGGAAGAAAAATGCGCGCTGATGGGCTTCGATGGTTCCGAAGTGCTATCCTATCTTCCCAGGCGGCCGGCATCCATTCTGTATCCTGCCCAAGCCATCGGCGAAACCTCCGCCACGCTGCTGCACGATTTGATGTCCGGCAGCGCAGTCAACCGGCAACAACTCCTTCCCTGTCCCCTGCTTCCGGGAAACGCCACATTTCCCGAAGTGGACTGGCAAAATTCCTGAGACGCATTCGGAAGCGCCGGCTCTCTCCGGATCCTGCGCTTGTCTCTCGGGGAATTCGCAATCTCACAACCCTCTCCATGTGCGCAGACGGGAACGATCTCGTTTCAGGGGCGGCGCGCCCCAACGTTCTCTCCATCTTTCGGAAAGGAGCAAAACCCATGGAATCATTCTTCACAATCGTATCCCAACGAGACGGATTGCACATTGACGTGGTTCAGGTTCTTCCCGAGGGCAAACCCAAGGCAATCTTCCAAATGGCCCACGGCATGTCGGAACACAAGGAACGTTTTCTTCCCATGATGCGTTTTTTGGCGGAGCACGGATACCTCTGCGTAATGAACGATCACCGGGGACACGGAAAGAGTCTGTTCGCAGACGGAGGGTTGGGATATTTTGGCCGGGACGGCGGCAAAGCGCTGGTGGACGATTTGCACCAAATTACGCTGGAATTGCGCAAACAGCATCCCGGGCTTCCGCTGTTCCTGTATGGACACAGTATGGGATCGCTGGCGGTGCGGGCATATCGGAATCATTACGGCCAAGACATTGACGGGCTCATCGTGTGTGGCAGCCCCGGATATAATCCTGCGCGCAAGGCCGGCCGCATGCTTCTATCCGCAATGAGCCTGCTTCACGGAGAAAAGTACGTCAGCCGCACGGCGCGAAATCTGGTCAGCGGCGGATTTGACCTTCGTTTTGCCGAAGAAGGGCCGGACGCCTGGCTTACCACCGACAAGGAGGAGGTTCGAAAATTCCAAGAGGACCCGTTGTGCGGTTTTGCGTTTACGCTAAATGGGTATCAATCTCTGCTGGATCTCATGGGCATGGCCTATGCCGCCCCTCCGGCCCGAAACCCGGATATGCCCGTCCATTTCATCTCCGGCGAAGATGATCCCTGCATGCCAAACAAAAAGGGGTTCGAATACGCCATCCATCGCATTCGCAAAACAGGCGCCACCCATGTCACATGGAAGATCTACCCCGGCATGCGCCATGAGATTCACAACGAGCAAGGCCGTCAATTGGTATACCAGGATATTTTGGACAAACTGGATTTGTGGATGCTCCATCAAACCCAGGATGCGTAAATACAGACAGACGAACGCCCACCACGCGGTTGCTCAAGCCGCGAGGCGGGCGTTCAAAAAAGAAGGAGAATGATGAAGAAACTGCTCTGCATCGCCCGGAAGCTGTGCTCTTCCGTTCGACAACTACAGTATACCCACAGCATGTGATCTTTGCATGAATATTTTGTGAACATTCATGCAAATCAAAGCGCTTGCGTGTTATCTTTTTGCGCACGCGCCCTCTATAAACGCAAATCCCCGGCGAACCGCTTCTCTGGGATCTTCCATGCCTTCAAACTCCAGCGACAACGTGCCGTCAAATCCTGCGCGCCGCAAAATATCAATGCACTGTTTTACGGGAATCACGCCGTGGCCCAAAATCGTGCCCCGCAAATGGTTTCCGCCGCGCGTATCGAACCAGGAATTGTCCGGAGCGGACATGGTTCCCGGCTTATACAGAAAATCCTTCACATGCGCATGGAACGCGTAAGGCGCAACCGCAGCAACCGCTTTTTCACTTGGCTCGTCCGCGCAGGCAAAATTGCCCACATCTACCAGCAGGCCGAAGTTTTCGTGATTTACCGCCTGAACCAGCGCTTCCATGCGGTAGGAATCCTGCATAAAGAAGCCGTGGTTTTCGCACATGGTACGCACTCCCCGGGTGGCCGCATATTCCGTCACTTCACGGATGGCAGGCGCCACAATCTTCAGCGCATCCTGAAAGCTTCTGCGGCCATATTCCGGCGCACGGAAGCCCCACGTGGCATCATGGCGCATGAGCTTCGCGCCCAACGCCGCGCACACGTCCACCTGCCGCTTGACGCGCTCCACCTCGTTCTCATTGTTGATGAAATCCGCCCATACCGCCAACAGGCTCACTTCCAGGCCGTGCTTTTTGCAAAGCTCGCCGATGCGCCGCGCCCATTCTATGGGATCGCCGTCCTTGGGAACGCGATCGTCGGTAAACTCGATGGCGTCAAATCCTGTTTCCGCCGTGAAGGCAATCGCTTCTTCCAAAGACATTTGTCCGCCGTTCAATAACTTTTGATAGCAATAGCTGCTGACGCCAATTTTCATCGTTTTTCCTCCCGAATCAATTTTTCACAACTGCGTTTTCATCCCCGGAGTCCGCTTCCAACATACCGGCAATCGCTTCGCACAACGCTTCCGCCTGCGGCGTGCAAACGCAGAGACACATCTCGCCCGCTTTGGAATACAGCAACAGCGTTCCGTCCTTTGCGCAGCACTTTCCCAGGCTTTTTCGTGGAAAGCAGAACAATTTCTGCATTTTTCGGGTGTGATCCGCCGCCAGATATACGCCGCCGCAGGTCACATACAGCCGCGCGGCAATCGTTCGGGGATTTCCCCGCAACAGACAATCGCATCGGAATTGGATTCTCTCCGGAATGTTCCTTTCCACCGCCGCATACCGGCGTTCGGCGCGCGCCATGGCGCATGCCAGCATCGGCACCAGCACCGCAACGAGCACCAGCCCTGCCAGCAAACCCGTCAGCAACGGCTGACTCCATCCCATCGCCGCGCCGCAGAGACCGAAGATAACGCCAAAGCATGCGCCGCATCCCAGCGAAAGCCCCCAGACCGCCTTATTCCCCATATGCCTCAAAGACCGAAAGCCTCCCGATTGGTGCAATAGCGAATGTCATCGCGGCCCGAAATCAGCTTCAGGAATTCCTCAAAGCGATCCCAGCTGTCGTCAACATCGAACTCATACGCATGGCCCCAAATATAAAACAGTTGCTGAGACTCCGGCTGCATTTCCACAAACTGCCGCGCCAGGTCAAACATCGTTTCCCACTCCGTGTGGTGTACCGTGGGATGAAAGGTCAACAGCTCCGTCTGCGGCTGGAAATCATGGGTGGAGACGGTGGTTCTGGAATACAAAACGCCCGTGTTTTCCCGGATCAGGCGAACCACCCGCGCATCCACCGCGCCGTTTGGATAGGCCATGCCTACCACTTCCTCGCCCACAATGTCGGACAGGATCTTCCGATCCTCCTCCACTTCCCGAATGACTTCCTCATCCGGCAATGTCGTCAGGCTCGGGTGCGTCAACGTGTGCACGGCCACCTCATGACCGCGATAAATCCGCGGAATCTCGTCCAGGCGCGGCTTCACATGGGCCACCGTGACGTTGTTGCACGTCATTGGCCCGCCGCTCTCTGCTTTTCCGGAATTCAGGTTAAAGGTGCACTTTACGCCGTATTTGTCGAACAAATCGATCAGGCGCTGATCCTGGGTTACGCCGTCGTCGTAACTAAACGTAACCGTCTTCATGATTTTCTTGCCTTCCATCGTGTTTTCCTCCTTGTCTTCGCCCATCATTGCTTCGCGGCAGAATCCAGTGTTTCATAAATCATATCCCGAATTGTCGGATGCACCACCGTGTAGGCATCGGTGAACCCTCGTACCTGCATGGCAAAAAAGGCGCTCAGTCCATTTTGCGGATCGATCAGGGCATAGCATCCCGCCGCGCCATCCCAGCCGAATTCTCCCATGGGGGACTTGGGCCCCATGCCGGGCTCCATCATGGTGCGCACGCCGCACGCATAACCATAGCCCAGCTTGTTGTGGGTTTTTTCCCGGAATTCCCGCAGCGCTTGAGGATGTTGCTGGTTCGTTCTCATGATGTCAATGGTTTCCGGCTTCAAAATGCGCGCTCCCGTCGCCGCCACGCCGCCAGACGCCATGGCGTCCGCAAAGCGAATGTAATCATCCACGCGGCATATCAGTCCCGCTCCGCCGCTTTCGTAGCAATCTGACAGCGCAAAGCAGTTGCATTGCTCAAAGGGCACTGTCTTCTTTTCCGCTTCGCTGCGAATATACTGGGCGGTCATGTGCTCCATTTGCATCGGAGTGGCATGGAACGTGATGGTATCCATTCCGCAGGGATCAAAGATGTTCTTTTGCAAATATTCGCCCAACGTCATTCCGGACGCTACTTCCATGGCCGCGCCCAAAACGTCGTGGCACAGGCTGTATTGGAAATGGTCTCCGGGATCGAAATCCAAAGGCTCTTGGGCAATGGCATCGGTAATCTGACGCGTGGTGGCATTCTTTCCGTATTTTGCCAACGCGGCCTTCACGGAGGCGGATTGCAAATCGTAATTCAAGCCGCCCTGCATGGCCATCAGATGGCGAATGGTGACGGGCCGTTTGGGCGGGCGCAACGTCTCGCCATCCCGCACGCGCACATTCTTCCAGGCAGGCAAATATTCCGAAACCGGCGCATCCAACGCCATTTTGCCTTGCTCCACCAATTGCATTGCACCCGCGCACACGATCACTTTCGTGGCGGAATACAGCCAATAATAGTCTGCCGGGGAAACGCAAATTTCCCCCTCCAAATCCCGTTTTCCCGCCGCATGGCGGAAAATTTCCCGATGGTTTTGCCATACAGAAATTGCAACGGAAGGAAAGCCCTCTCCGGGCAGCGTATCCAAATACTTGCCGAGCGTACCGAAATTCATGGTCACACTTCCTTGCCCTGATGTTTCTCTGGATTATTATACTATGATTTCCAGCACTTTGCAATCCATAAGCGCACGGAAATCCATTGATCGCGGACGCGAATCCCACCCGGAAGCAGCCGCGCATCATGGGCTCCCAAGTTTCTCTGGCAAATTCGCGGTCATCTTCGGCGCTGGCGGACGCAATCTTCCAACCTTCCCCATGCGCAATCACTGGGAATCCCATCGTCCTGCTTGCCCATGCGGCGCGAACAACGCATCTTCCCGGAGAGAGAAATGCGTTTTATCCAATATACTCCCACGCGGTCGAAATAAAGCAAGCGATCATTTTCCAAAATCGCGCCTATAAAATAGGAAATGGCACGCAGGCACATTCTCCTTAGTGCCGGCGCCTCCTTCCGCTTCCATTGCAGGCAAAGTCCTTCCGCAGTCTGCGCCATTCCACGGAACAAGCCCCTCTTGACAGATTGTTTTTTTTCCGTATAATAGAAAATGAAAGGCTGTGAAAGAAACAGTAGCGCAGTTTGCGCGTCCAAAGAGAGCCGGATCAGGTGAAAACCGGCGTCGGGCGCTGCGTGAAGATGGCTCCGGAGCCTCGTGGGCGAAAACGAATGAGTCCACGGCGGGAAGTCCCGTTACAGACGATACAAGGCCCGCATGTCGGGCGAACCAGGGTGGTACCGCGCGAATCAGCGCCCCTCGAGGGAGGGGCGTCTTTTTTTGGGAGGAGATCATTTTGAGCAAGGGAACATTCTATATCACTACGCCCATTTATTATCCCAGCGGCAACATGCACATCGGGCACACGTATACCACCGTAGCCGCCGATACCATGACCCGATTCAAGAAGATGACGGGCTACGACACATACTTCCTTACCGGCACCGACGAACATGGTCAGAAAATCGAGCGCAAGGCAGAGGCTGCCGGCGTCACTCCGCAACAATTCGTGGATAAAATCGTAGCCGAAACAAAGGATTTGTGGAAGCTGATGAACATCGAATACGACGATTTTATCCGCACCACGGACGACCGCCACGTCAAGGCCGTGCAGAAGATTTTCAAGAAGTTCTACGACCAGGGCGATATTTACAAAAGCGCTTACGAAGGCCAATACTGCGCCGAATGCGAAGCTTTCTGGACGCCCACCCAGCTCAAGGACGGCAACCTGTGTCCCGACTGCGGACGGCCCACGGAAACCGCCCAGGAGGAAAGCTACTTCTTCCGCATGAGCAAATACCAGGATTGGCTCATCGATTATATCGAAAGCCACCCCGATTTCATTCAGCCGCCTTCCCGCGCCAACGAAATGCTGAACAACTTTTTGCGGCCCGGCTTGCAGGATCTGTGCGTCAGCCGCACGTCCTTCAAATGGGGCGTGCCCGTGGACTTCGACGACAAGCATGTTGTGTACGTATGGATTGACGCCTTGTCCAACTATATCACCGCTTTGGGCTATGCCTCCGACGATACCACCCTGTACGACAAATACTGGCCGGCGGACATTCATCTGGTGGGCAAGGAAATTGTGCGCTTCCATACGATTTATTGGCCCATTATGCTGCATGCGCTGGGCCTGCCGCTGCCCAAGCAGGTGTTTGGCCATGGATGGCTGCTGTTTGGCAACGACAAGATGTCCAAATCCAAGGGCAACGTGGTGTATCCCGGCCCCATTGTGGAACGGTATGGCGTGGATGCGCTGCGCTATTATCTGATGCGGGAGATGCCTTTTGGCGCCGACGGCAATTACACCAACGAGGCGCTGCTTACCCGCACCAATTCGGATCTGGCCAACGATTTGGGCAATCTGGTGTCCCGCACGGTGGCAATGATTGAAAAATACTTCGACGGCGCGGTGCCCGCTCCCGGGCAAGAAGAAGAGTCCGACCAGGCGCTGCGGGCACGTTACGAGGCGCTGCCTGCCATTGTGGAAAAGCAGATGAACGATTTGCAGTTCTCTGTGGCGCTTTCGGAAATCTGGAAACTCATCGGCGACTGCAACCGCTATATCGACATCAACCAACCCTGGGTGTTGTGCAAGAGCGAAGAAGGGCTTCCCCGCCTGAAAACCGTCATGTACTATCTGGCGGAATGCGTGCGGGCCATCGCCGTGTACGTCTACCCCACCATGCCCTCCACCCCGGCGCGCATCTTCGCCCAACTGGGCGTGACGGATCCTTCGCTGATGACCTGGGAAAGCGTGCAAACCTTCGGCGGGCTGAAGCCCGGCACCCTGGTCAAAAAAGGCGAGGCCTTGTTCCCCCGCATCGACATCAAGAAGGAATTGGAGGCCCTTGCCGGCGGTGATCAGCCCGAAAAAACGCAAGCAAAGGCCGAAAGCAAGAAATCGCCAAAGCCGGAAAAAGCGCAAAAGAAGGACGAGAAAAAGCAGGAAGTTCCGGATGGCATGATTACCATCGACGATTTCTTCAAGACCAAACTCGTTACCGCCAGGGTCGTGGCTTGCGAACGCGTAGAAGGCTCAGACAAGCTGTTGAAAGAAACCCTGGACGTGGGCGGCGGCAAGACCAAAACCGTGCTCAGCGGAATCGCCAAGTGGTATGCGCCGGAGGACATGGTAGGCAGAACGGTCGTGCTGGTGGAAAACCTTGTTCCCCGAAAGATGCGCGGCACCATGAGCGAAGGCATGCTGCTGTGCGCGTCCGATGAAGCCGGCAACCTGAAACTGGTTACGGTGGACGGCGGCGTATTTGCGCCCGGCTGCGAAATCGGTTAAAATAATTTCTTCTATTGCAGCGGCTCCAAGGGGTTTCCCCGGGAACCGCTGCGTCTTCAAGGAGATATACAATCATGATATTGTTCGATACCCACGGCCATCTGGCCGATTCCGCCTTTGATCCGGATCGCGCCCAGGTGCTTCAGCGGCTGCAAGCTTCGGGCGTCGCATGCGCCATGGTCGTGGCAGATCCATGCGAGAGCATTCCCAACGAAGAAGCCGTCCGCGCACTCGTGACAGAACGCCATGATTTGTATGGCGCGATTGGCGTTCATCCACAAAACGCATCGGGATATTCCGACGCCGTCGAAACTGTTTTGCGGCGGTATCTGGCCATGCCGGAATTCATTTGTCTGGGAGAAATCGGCCTGGATTATCATTACGACGACGCTCCTTCCCGAGACGTCCAGCAGCGCGTATTTTTGCGCCAGCTGGCGCTGGCAAAAGAGCTGCGCCTTCCTGCCGAGTTGCACATCCGGGACGCCCACGGAGACGCCACCGCCCTTTTGCGGGAATTGTTCCGCAACAACGCACTGCCGCAATGCATTATGCACTGCTACACCGGCAGTTGGGAAAGCGCGCAGGGATATTTGGACATGGGCATGTACATCTCCCTGTCCGGATCCGTCACCTTTAAGAACGCGCCAAAACTGAAAGAGATTGCGCGAAAGCTGCCGGCCGATCGCATTCTGATCGAGACGGATTGTCCATATCTGGCGCCCGTCCCTTTGCGCGGTTCCCGCAATGAGCCCTCCTACGTCGCGCATACCGCCGCTTGCATTGCCGAAATCCGCGGCGAAAGTCCGGAAGCTTTCGCTCAGCAGACTTTTGAAAATGCACTGCGGGTCTTTGGCTTGCCTGCGCCTGGGGCGCACTGCGATTGCTGATCTCATCTTGCGCGCCGTCCGCACACCCAGATACACATAATAATGTTATAACATAATTTCTTCTGAAAAACGGAAAAAAAGTATTGACAAATTCCGCATCCCCTGCTATAATAAGCAAGTCGCCTGAAGTGCGGTCACCGGGGTGTAGCGCAGTCTGGTAGCGCACGTGCTTTGGGAGCATGGGGCCGCAGGTTCGAATCCTGTCACCCCGACCATAGATGCGACCTCTTGGTCAAGCGGTTAAGACACCGCCCTTTCACGGCGGTAACACGGGTTCGAGTCCCGTAGAGGTCGCCATTTTTTCTGCCTTCAGGCATGGGCCTTTAGCTCAGTGGTTAGAGCAGTCGGCTCATAACCGATCGGTCCGGGGTTCAAGTCCCTGAAGGCCCACCAGTATACGGTCCGGTAGTTCAGTTGGTTTAGAATGCCAGCCTGTCACGCTGGAGGTCGAGGGTTCGAGCCCCTTCCGGATCGCCATTATCTCTTTGATTCCCGCGAATCAAAGAGTTTTTTTGTACTATGAACCCCCCATGCTAGGCGTGGGACTCAGTAGAGCTTAAGCGGTGAATAGGAAAAAACTCCTTTTGCGATCATGGAGGTCTAGCAACTGCACGACAAAAAGCAAAAGACCA
>JAQXRL010000068.1 GCA_029218505.1 Eubacteriales bacterium
GTCAGCGATGAGATGATTCCGGAAACCCACAGCCATGGATACGAACGCATGGCGACATACGCTCTGTTGACGGGATTTGTCATCATGCTGCTGGCCGACACGATGCTGTAAGGAGGAAAACATGCAAGGCAAGCACTCCAAGGATTCGTACACGGAACAAGTACACATTCTGATGCCGGAACATATCAACGGAGCGGGCAGACTATTTGGCGGAAGGCTTCTGGCATGGGTGGACGTGGTGGCGGCCATCGTGGCCAGACGGCATTCCGAACACGATGTCACAACGGTATCCATCGATCATCTGACATTTTTGGCGCCCGCCCATGAAAACGATACCATCGTCCTGACGGGAAAGATCACTTGGGTGGGACACACGTCCATGGAAGTTCGGGTGGATACCTACATTGAAACATTGCACGGACAGCGCCAACGGGTAAACCGGGCATATCTGGTCATGGTGGCCATTGATGAACAGGAAAAACCCTGCGCGGTGCCCTCTCTCATTTTGGACGACGAGGAAGAGCGAACCGCATGGATCGCCGCAGAGCGCAGAAATCTGGACAGGCGGGCCCGGCGGCAAGAAGAGGAAGCATAAATTGCGCAAGAGACTGGCATTGTGCCTGGCGTTGTGTATGCTGCTGGCGGGATGCGGTTTTCAAACAGAATGCCAGAAGCATTCCATCACGCTATTCGGCACATTCGATACGGTGGTGACCCTGACAGGATACGCTTCCGAAAAAAGTTTTCAGCAGGAAGCAGGAAAAGTCCGGGAAATGCTGGAATATTACAGCATGGTGTTTGACGCATATCAGGAATACGACGGCATGAACAACCTGTGCACGCTGAACCGGCTGGGCGGACAAGCCGCAGTGACCGTGCCGGAACCGTTGGCAGATGTCATCTTGCAATGCCAGCGCTTGGCGCAGGACGTGGACGGCGGCACCAACATTGCCCTGGGCTCGGTCTTATTCCTGTGGCATGATTTCCGGGAGGCATATGCAAAAAACCCGGAAAACGCCTCTTTGCCCGATGAACGCACGCTACAACTGGCGGCGGAACACACATGCCTGACGGACGTCACCGTTGATGAAGCCGCTTCCACCGTGCGCTATGAGGACGCGGCGCTAAAGTTGGACTTGGGCGCCGTGGCCAAGGGCTATGCGGCGCAAAAGATTGCGGAAATGTTGCTGAAGAGCGATATGCCTTCCTTTCTTCTTTCCCTTGGGGGCAATGTCGTGGCCGGAGAAGCGCCTCTGGATGGACGCGCCTTCTGGAGCGTCGGCGTACAGGATCCATCCGACCAATATGGCGCGACATTGGATGTGGTGTTTGTGACGGAGCGCTCGGTGGTGACCAGCGGCGATTATCAACGGTATTGTCTCATAGACGGAACGCGCTATCATCACATTATCGATCCGGAGACTTTGTATCCGGCTCAATACGTGCGCGCTGTAACCGTGGTTTGCCAGGACGCTTTTCTGGCGGATTATCTGTCTACCGCACTGTTTTTGATGCCGCCAGAACAGGGCATGACGCTGGTGGAGACGTTGGAGAATGTAGAAGCGCTGTGGGTAACGCAAGACAACACCGTGCAGATGACCCCAGGCATGAAGGAAATTGCCCAATCCCAGGGCGCGAACGCCCACCGTCTGGCAGGTGAATAGCGGATGAATCGCAGGGATCTCGCGTTGTTTCTGGTGGTTCTGGCGCTGGCGGGAGGATTGCTGATCGCAAACCGCCTTGCAGGCAACAGCACATCCGGCCGAACCGTAGAGGTATACGTAGACGGCGCGCTGTATGCCACCGCAGCGTTGGGAACGGACCGCGAAATCCGCGTTGAGCAGCCAAACGGCGCGCTGAACATCATCCAATTGACGGACGATGGCTTTTGGATGGCGTACTCCAACTGTCCAAATCAGCTTTGCGTTGCACAAGGCAAGGTAACGGAGGAGAATTTTCACCATCGTGCGCTGGGCAACCATATTCTGTGCCTGCCAAACCGGGTGGACGTGGTTCTGGCCCTTTCAGAGGATGAAGAGAAGGATAGGACGGACGGATGAGAAATGCGATTTCCACGCGCAGATTGTCCCTGTCGGCAATGCTTCTGGCCGTAATGCTGCTTCTGGGGTACGTAGAAAGTCTGTTTCCCGTTGCCGGTTTGCCGGGCGTCAAGCTGGGCCTGTCCAACGGCGTTTTGCTGGTTTCCCTGCATCTGTTTGGATTTTGGCATTCCATGCTGCTGATGTTGGGAAAAGTGTTGCTGTCCGCGCTGCTGTTCGGCGGCATTGCCCCCATGCTGTATGCGCTGGCCGGAGGCATTGTCAGCATGACGGGCATGTGGCTGGCCATGCGCCCCAGGTTGGAACTCAGTTCCGCAGGCACGGGCATCGTGGGCGCCATTTGCCACAACATGGCGCAACTGGCGTTGGCCACTGCCGTTGTTGAAACAAAAGAGCTGGCGTATTACGGGGGAATTCTGCTGGCATCGGGCGCGCTGACCGGCGCCGCCACGGGAATTGCTGCCGGGCAGGTCTTGCGTCATGCGGGAAATCTGTTGCAAAAATTGTCCAAGGAAAAGGAGAAGACGGAAGGAAGATGAACATGAAAGAGCGGCTGCCGGCATGGCTTGTGCTATGCGTCATTACCCTGGTGGCGGGGCTTCTGCTGGGCATTACCAACGAATTGACCAAGGGGAAAATTGCGCAGCAAAGCGCAGACGCGGCCAATGCGGCGCGATATCGCGTATTAAGCGAAGCAACCATGCTGGAACAGATGCCGTTGGAAGAGGCCTCCGGCCTGGACAATTGTTATGCCGGATATGACGATGCCGGCGCGTTGATCGGTTACGCAGCCCAGGTGACGGTTCAAGGATACGTAGGCCCCATAGAAATCATTTTAGGCATGGACGCGGGCGGCAATATTTTGGGCGTCAGCGTCGGCGGTTCCGGCTTTGCCGAAACATCCGGATTGGGCGCAAAAACGCGGGACGCTGCGTTTACGGATCAATTCAAGGGACTGACTGTTGTTCCCGGAAAGGAAATCGCATTGCACGAGGACGTGGATGCGGTTTCCGGCGCAACCATTTCCTCCACGGCTGTGGTGGACGGCGTAAACCGGATTTGCGCGTATCTGACAGAATTGATATCCCGCGAAGTATAAAATCATAACCACCCGTGCAACGAATGGTCCGCCACACGCTTTGCAAATTCCCTCTTCGGGGATGCGCTCCATTCTAACATCGTGCTTTCTCTTTCACAGCGGAATCACATCCCTCCGGGTATTTTCATGACCCCCAGTGGAACTGGGGGTTTTTCCGCAGATTCTGCGAACAGACAGGCCGTCTGAATGGCCGATCGTGGGCGCCGCCGCAGCCCTTCCTTTGCGTAAAACAGACACTCCCGCGCGCTGGTCGCCTTCATTCGCAACGGCCACGCCTGGCGCGAAACAGCTTCCTTCGCCTTCATATTCCGTCCACTTTCCCTTCAGACGTCCAAGAACACAATCTTTTCGCCCTTGCGCTTCCGCATTTCGTCCATGGCAGAACTTCTGCAATCCATATCTCGGGTTGCGGCCGCCGCATGCCGGCCCTATGCAACCGGGAAAACGCGCTGATTTTTCGCGTCGCGGTTCTTTGCGCGCCTTCATTCGGAAAAAAGACGGTGCAGATATGCAGAGGGGGATATTCCAAAGCTTTTTTTGAAGGCACGGCTGAATTGGTAAATATCCGCATATCCGACCAGTTGGGCCACCTCTCCCACGGGACGTTTCTCCCGCAGATAGTCCGCCGCGTGTTTCATGCGCACTTCCCGAAGATAGCGCATAGGGCTTTGCCCATATCGTCCGACAAAGCGCTTTCCCAGATAGACCTTGCTGATATGCGCCGCATCGGCAAGGTCATCCAGACACAGGCTCGAATCCGCAAACCGGCTGCCGATCAGCTCCAGAGCCGGCGACAAAACGTCCTGTTCCGGACAATCTTCCTTGCACAGCAGTTGGTACAGCAAAAAATACAGGCGTGAAAGAATCAGCGCCATGTCCGCATCCGTACCGGAGGCCTGGGCCTTTTGAATTTCCCAGAGCGTCTCCCCTACGATGCCTTCCGGTGCTTTGGGCAACGGACAGACATTGCCCGGGGCAATATCGTCCAAAAAATTAAACATGATGCTGCTGGCCGCTTCCAAGCATTCGTTGCGATAGCCGGTTCCCCTGGAAATGTACACCGGATGCGCGCTGTCCGCCATCGTGCTTACGCCGTTTGCCGTAAAACATATTTTCCCCTGAATCGGGAAAATCATGGTGGCGCTGTAACGATCCTCCATATCCAAAACACGCCCTTGACAATCATTTACTCGAAGGGCAGAGATATATTTGCTGATGATGGGCATTTGCATGATTCTTTCGCCCCCAATCTGTGCTTTCCCCGTTCTTTTTCTAAGATTGCCGCTCTCGCTTTGCGACAGCGACCCGGCCAAGCCTTCGGCTTGCTGAAGCTTGATTGTATCATGGATCGATCGCCAAGGCAAGAGATTCCTGTATCATTTTGGCTAAAGACAGAATGCTTTTTGCCATTTCCTTTTCCCATGCTTTTTGATATCATATGCATAGAAAATACATTTTGGGAGGTTCGTATGGATTTCACAGGCAAAACCGCGTTCATCACGGGCGTCGCCCATGGCATTGGAAGGGCCATCGCACTCACTCTGGCCCAGCATCACGCCGCATTGGCATTGGTGGATCGAAATGAAGCCGGTCTGAAGGAAACCGCAGAACTGGCCAAATCTTTTGGCGTGGAAGTCAAGACATATTCTCTGGACGTAACTTCCGAGGAAGCCATCCGTGCCGCCGTTGCGGACACCATTTCCGCCTTCGGAAAGATCGACATTCTCATCAACAATGCCGGTATTTACAATACGCACAAACCCTTCTCGGATTCCACCGTCGAGGAATGGAAGCAGAAAATTGACATCAACATTTACGGCACGCTATATCCCACGCACGCGGTATTGCCCCATATGTTGGAACGCGGATACGGACGCATTGTAAACATCGGCTCCGTTGCGGGCGTGTACGGGCTTCGTGACATGGCCGATTATTCCCTCACAAAAGGCGCTATCATTGCCTTCACGAAGGCATTGGCCAAAGAAGTAACTTCTCTCGGCGTCGCGGTAAACGTCGTTTCTCCCGGAAGCATTCGCGTGGGCGACAGCAACGGGCCGGATCCCATGCCCAACCACGCATACATGGGACGCTCCGGCACGCCGGCGGAATGCGCAAACCTGGTCGCGTTTTTGGCATCGGACGAGGCTTCCTACATTTCCGGCCAAAATGTCCAGGTAGACGGCTGCCGCAAGTTGATGTAATCCCTCCAGTTTTTCCAAAAGCAGATACAGAGATGGAGCATTCGCTCCATCCCTGTCCGCTTGTCCAAATCGTCTTTTGGACAAGCTGGTGGACGGGGAAGCAACCCCCCCGCCACCTTCTCCAGATTTTGCTGAAATCCTGCGGATTCCGGCCGCAAAATCTGCATGGTTGCGATTTTTCCCAGGGAAAAATCCGCGCCCGTGGTCGCCGTTCTCGCCGCCGGCCACGATTGGAATTCGTGCGGCCCGAAGCTCTCTTATGCGCTCCCTGCGTTTTTCGACAGATTGACAGGGATGGAACATTCGCTCCATCCCTGTGTGTTTTTCCGAAAAAGCGTTTTCCCCGCGGAACATCGGAATCCTGCCTTGCATTTTGCCCTATGGCGGGTGCAATTCCGCTGCGGCAAGGCTTGCATCCACGCCAGGAAAGCGAATGTGCCTGCGAAAGACCGCGCCTTTGTCCTGCTATGCGTCCAAAATGCATCAATCAATTGTGACTGCCATTTTGCAGGGCTGCGCTACAAATGCATCCATGGAATCAATGCAAGCATCCCATTCCGCCTTGCGCAACGATTCTCCCGGACGCCCCGTCAACTCCGCCAATTCTCGATTGGCGTGCATGCGCATCACGGCGCGAGGATCGTCGGCATATTTTGCCAGACGCCTGTATCCCGCAATGCCGCCAGAACGGGCCAACGCCCTGGCCAGGGCCAATTCTAACCAGGCGCCGCAGGGGTAATTGATGGTTTCCCGCGCATTCGTCTGGTCATAGCCGGAAACATACGGATCGTTCAAAATGCGTTCCAGCGCCGGAATTGCCTTTGGAGATCCAAATCTTTCCAACGCAAATGCCAGCGCCGCCAGCCTGTCAAAACAAGGCACCACGCGGGAATCCACCCGGCGCTTATGGTACGGGCCCTCGCCCTCCACCATCGGACCGCCGGATGTGGCCTTTTCCGCGAACCGCAGCACTGCATCCAATCCCGCAGGATTTGCCGAAACGCCCAGAATGGAAATCATGCAATTGATTTTGAAATACGGCGCCAGTTCTCCCTCAAATTGCGTGCGCGCCAAGCCATAACCGCGGCTCGCGCGAAGCATATCATAATCCGAAATATCTTCGGCATGATCCAGCATCTTCGCAACCGCCCGCACGCCCGATTCATCCCCGAAAAACGCCAGCGCCATGTCCCGTTCGGGAGACTGCGCAAGCGCTTGCAGGCGCGGTACCACCGCATGCTTCTCCTGCAATACGCAGTGCAGCAACGCCTCCAGGGAAGGTCTTTCCGCCATTTCACGAATCGCGTCTTCGGCCATGATGGGCGCAAGCGGCGCGCTCATGCTTCCATCCGCCAACAGGGCTTCGCGAATTGCGCGCACATCCAATTCCGCCAGATCCGCGCAGCTTTCCTCCACGGCTTTGGAGGATACAAGTCCCATCGCCCAACCCGCATTTTCGATATCGGCATTCATGCGCACAAGGCTGTTGGCATCCCGCGTGGCCGAAACCGCCTTGCCGCAAACCAACATATTAAATATGTCCGCCGGCAAAAAGCAACGATACGGCACGCGCGCCGCAATAGGATTCACATCATATCGCAACAGCCCCATATTCACCAACACAGAGGATGCGCGCCCATGGGTGTCGTACGGCGTGTAACCCGTCGCAATGGCGTCCGGGAAATCCCGATGCAGCAATGCGTCCGTCAGCGTCAATGTATATCGCCCCTGAATGCGCCTTGATTCTCGAAGCGTGTTGAAGTTCGTAAAGCTCAAATCGCTGTTGAACCCGTGGGCAACATAAATTGCGCGAAGCATATCGTCATAGCGATCGCCAGCCACCATGTCATAATCGCCATGATATGCCGCTTCATAAAACGCTCCCGTGCGCCAGGCGGTATCGCCCCACTGGCTGTTGGTCATCGTGGCCCCGTCCCGCGGAGAACCGATCTGATACGGCACGCCCGCAAACGCCGCCACATCCGCATCCGACGTTGCGTCGATCACCACCTCCGCGGATACGCAGAACAATCCTTCCTCCGAAACAGCCAATACCCTGGAAATTTTCCCTGCCTTCACCTCTGCTCCGCACGCCATGGCTCCCGCAAACACCTGTGCGCCAGCGCGGTCAAAATCCCTTTGATACAGCAACGCGCGGCATGTGCCGTTGGCAAAATTTCCGTCGCCGCCCAGTTCCGCATCCAATTGCGCCACCCGATCCGCCATGCGCTTTGCCGCACC
>JAQXRL010000069.1 GCA_029218505.1 Eubacteriales bacterium
CGTTTTCCCGGAAAGAGGCTTTCTCCTGATGCGTCACCTTGGAATAGAGCGCGCGGATCGGCGCATACAGGGCCATCGTTAAGCTGATTGCCAGCAGGCAAAGCATCACAACCGCAGGTTCTGTCGACGTTCTGTACGCCCGCATCAAGGGCCTCGACGGCATCGAGGCAACCAACTGCCCCTATATGCGCAAGGAAAAGGATTCCCTGTGGCATGCCGAAAACGCCAGCTATCCTGTGGACAGCGGCGTACAGTATGTATCCGTCATTACATCCGCTTGCAAGAACGTGGAAGCCGCCGTTTCCTTGCTGAACTACTCCTACACCTACGAGGGTGCGTTGATCGCCAACTGGGGCGTCGAGGGATTGACTTACGAATGGGGCGAGGATGGCATCCCCGTGTTCACCGAATACTATACCGCCAACCCCGATGGCATGACCACTTCCAACTGTGCTTATGCGCTGCGCTGCCATTTGGGCAGCAAATACACCTATGCCGACAACATTTGCGGTCTGACGGATGCGGAACAGGTTGCCAATCGTTCCCTGTATAACGACGATCCCAATGTTGACGACGCTTTGCAGTTGCCCCCATCATCCTGACCAGCGCGGAAAATCAGCGCCGCACGGAGCTGATGAGCGAAATCAGCATCTATGTCAACGAGTGCATGTTCAAATTCATCACCGGCGCCATGTCTTTGGACAAGGATTGGGACAATTATGTGGACACGGTCAACCAGATGGGATTGACCGAGGCCATTGCGATTACCCAGGCCGCACTGGATCGCTATTGATCCACGCTCATCAAGGAGAGGGATCCGGCGGCAGCCGGCTTCCCTCTCTGTTTTTGGAAGCCGAACAGGCGAATAAATCCCCTAGTTCCACTGGGGGTGGAGAAGAAATCGCTTTCACAAAAGACACGGAGCCACATGGACGATGTAGCTCCAATGGGAATAACAAGCTGTCGTAGTTGTACAAATGCGAACAAAATGCAATTTGAATCCCCAGAGCGAGGCTTTGTCAAACCACCTGTTCCACGGGTGGTTTGACTTTGCGCGTCAGACAATCGCGCTTCACTGGAACCGGGAACGAGGGCGCACTTCTTCTGCGCACTACCGGCCGTCGAAAAGCGGTTCGGGGGGCAATCCCTTTCACCCGTCCAATTTTCTTGCCGTTCCTGCCTAAAACTCCAGCTTCCATTGCACATTGCCGGATTCCGGCCGGATCACCGTCAGTTCCGCCAACCCGTTTTCTTGATTTACCGGTTTGCATTCGGCATTGGCGACAACGTCGGCTTCCCCGGACAGGGTTTCCTTTTCCCACTTCATGTTGGTTATTTCAGATGCGTAGGGAGGAATTGTGAGCAAAACTTCACGATCGCACACGCCAAGAAATCTTTCATTCCAGAAATCATACACAAGAACCCGTTCCCCAGGCCGCTTTCCAATGCAATTGAGCGAAAGCGCATATTGGATTTCCTGTTCCGTGGTATTGAACACATCAACCACGTGATAACTTTCCCATGGATTCCGAATACAGTTATTCCAATTCAAAACGTCTGTATTCAGTTCCTTTGCCTTCAATTCCGTTGGACGAACACGCATCGCCGGAAGAATTTTCCGGCAAATCGTCAAACGGTCCTCCGACAGCTGCGTCAAATCATCGCCAATATTGACGGGGCGCCCATCATGGAATACAACGACGCGCGGGAAATGGCCTGATCCATGGTATTGTATTCTTCCCGCAACACCGGATTGTCCGGATCGCAAAGCAGCATCGTGTTATGCATGGGATAGAATTTCAGCATTCGCGCAACGCCATATTGAATGTATTCCTTCCAGTCAAAAATATCGCTGCCAATCCGCGCCGCATCAAACATTTCGCTGCATGCGGTAACAACGCGATCGTTTTCGCCGGAACAGGAAAGCAGAGAAACGTCTCCCCCCAAAACCTCATGCGCTTTTGCCAATACATTGCGAAGCGCCGTTTCAGAAGTAACGGAGGGATCATAGAATTTATCATGATAATCGTCATACAAATCCAGCGAACGGGGAAGCGTATCCCACTTTACCGCGCGATATCCCCAGTTTTTGACATTGTTGAATGCCGCAGGGATAAAATCATGGATGAAATGCGGATTCGTCGGATCAAAAAAATACCGTCCACACCATTCCTTCTGTTTGACCAACAACATATCCGGATCCCTGCGCAGAGATTCATTTTCGTTCACGTCATGGGTGGGCGAACACCAAATCGCCGGAATCATGCCGTTTTCACGGATCACATCCACGATGTACTTCAATCCCCTGGGAAAAACCTCCGGATCCAGATTCAGCGAATCGCAGTTACCCGGACAACCTCGATTGTTATGATACCATTCAAAATCAATCCAAATGGTATTCGCGCCATATTTTTTCAGCAGCCTTGCTTGCGCCTCTGCATTGGCAACGACCGTCTTTTCACAGGTTTTCCGCATCAGCGCATACCACGTCATAAAACCGCAGGGAATGACCCCGTGCAGCGGCGCCCTGATGGGACTATAGCGCACGCCCATGGAACGGGCAACGATTTCTTTTTCCAACCACAGGCGAACCGTTGCCGTCTCCGAAGCCATCGCAAAGCGATAGGCTCCTGTTTCGGAATCACAGCATAGCCCGGCTTCGCCGGAAAACACAACTGCGCATCGTTTTTTCGGTCAAACAACGCGTCCGCGCCGGGAGGAACCGCGGGACCGGCGGTCAGGTTCATGATTCCATCCACGGGTTGACGAAGCACCGCCAAAACATCCTCTTCCTGGTTTCCGCCAAAGCGCACAACGCCCTGCCATTCAAAGCCATCATACGCATCCGGATTCGACACAACCCACAATTCCGTTTCTTCCTTGCCCAGGCAAATCTGAATTTCGATGGGCGGCGTCTTGCCCTGTGAATCCGCATTCCTTGCATAGAACGTTTGGCTGTCCTTCCCTCGAACGTGCGCGGCCTTGGTGGTTTCGCTGTCCGTCTCAATTGTATCGCAGCTGGAACGCGGCCAGCTTTTCCCGGTCTTTTTGTTCTTCAGGATGCGCGTAAGTTGATCCACCAGGACGCCGCAGCGCTCATGCGCCAGCAGGCAGCTTCCCTGTTCCGGGGAAAACGTTACACAAAAGTGATGAAAGTTCAGATAGAATGTATCCGTGCGCCCATCCGATTCTTGCAACAAATCCAACGGATTGACAATGTTCACGAATACATCGAAGCGTTGCCATGTGTTGTTGGACGGAGAACCGGTTATGTTGTTGATCAAATGAAAGGAAGCAGGAACATCATAGACGCTCATTGCACCTTCTTCGGCGTAATCCCAGTTTTCTCCCTGTTTGCCAAACGCAGCGGTGTAATAGATGTCATAGTTGTCCATGTTGCCTTCCAGATAGCAACAGTAAACATAATGCAGGAGCAGGAAAGCAATTTCCGGATGCTCGCAATCCGCGCTGATTACAGCCGTTGTATAAGGACTGGCCGTTACCAGCGTCTGCCATTGAACGCCTTCAGGACCCGAACACACTTCCAAGGGCACGTACTGCGCAGCGCATTCGCCGTCGAATCTCTGTTCCGCGCCGCCCGCTACGAAAAACCCAACCTGGGCAGGATTCGAGCGCATGAACGTATTGAACTGCGTAACATCCTGCGTAAAGGACAACGTGGAAAGAAGGCCATCCTTCACCAGCTTGTTGACATATTTCAGCGCTTCGCGGTACGCATTCTTGTCATAGCACACGTCCAGCTTGCCATCCGTCTCGCTGAACGGCAAAAAGTCCGTGCTGTTGCTGTTTGCATAGATGAACATGTTTTGCAAATCCTTGATCGCGTCCGAAAACCAGCCGTTGCTGCAACCCATCATCGGAATTTCGTCCGTCTCGCCGTTTCCGTTCGGATCCCCGTCGCGAAAGGCCGCAAGCGCATTGTACAATTCTTCGTAATTGGTGGGAACTTCCAATCCAAGGTTGTCCAGCCAAACTTTGTTGATCCAAGCACTCTGCGCATAATCGTTGTTGTAATTGTTATCCAGTTCGAAACCGGCCGTATAGATATGTCCGTCCGTCAACCGAAGCTGTTCAACAATCGCGTCAAAATCCTTTCCCACTGCTTCACAACGCAAACGCAGAGGCTCGCCAAGCGTCTCATAGTATTCTTCCACAGGAAGAATGGCGCCCGCGCTTCCGTAGTTCAGCAAGCGGGTCGTGTCGCCGGCGCCCACATGAATGATGTCCGGAAATTTTTCGCCGGCCGCCACCATCAAATCCAGCTTGGCGCTGGCGTCGCTGGAGGGAAGCAGCACAAACTCCAGCTTTACGCCCGTGCGTTCTTCAATCATTTGGGCCAGGCAATTTTCATGTCCGTTCACGCTCTCTACATTATTTCCATATAAGTATGTTTATTTTCGAACAATCATTTCTCAAAATCAATTGGAAAAATACCACAATGTCTCCCAAATCATTGGATAATCCTCGCAGTTGCCTTCTGGCAAGCAATCTTCCGCCAGGACCGCGCACCCCGGCGGCATCGCAACCGGCGAAAAGACGGCTATTCCGGCGCCAATCGCAGTCCATGAAGGCGGTCAAAAGCTTCCGGGCGATACATGTGCGATAGGGTTCTTTTCGCAGCCGAAGGCCGTGGGTCTGATGGCGCAGCGCGCATTGCCCGGGACAAAAACCTTTCCCAAAG
>JAQXRL010000070.1 GCA_029218505.1 Eubacteriales bacterium
AATATGAAAAAATGCTGGCCGACGGTCAGCATCGGGTGCTGATTTCCAGTTGCTGTCCCTCCATCAATACGCTGATTCAGAAATATTACCCGGATCTTCTGGGCAATCTGGCCCATGTGCTCACGCCCATGCAGGCGCATCTGAAATCCATTCGCGAAAAGGATCCGGACGCGTTTACAGTGTTTATCGGGCCCTGCATCGCCAAAAAGAAGGAGGCGGATGAATCCGCTTGGGCGGATGCTTGCCTGACCTTTGACGAGATCGACGCATGGCTTATTCAGGAAGGCGTATCGTTGGACAATACCGCGCAGGAAACAGAGCGGTATCGCGCCCGCCTGTACCCCACCACCGGCGGCATTCTGCACACCATGAACCAGCCGGAGGGCATTGACTTCGTGGCCATCGACGGCGTGGACAACTGCCGCAGCGCTTTGGAAGAATTGCGCCAGGGCAGAATCGACCATACGTTCATCGAAATGTCCGCCTGCGAAGGCAGCTGTTCCGCCGGACCCATCCTGCGGGAGCACGTGACCCATCGCCTTTCCGGCGCCATCAAGGTAAACCGTTACGCCGGGGACCGTCTCTACGAAAAGAGCGCCCCTGCGGACATGTCCATGCCTCTGCCGCAGACGAAGCTGCATCGCGTCATGCCCGGCAGCGCCGCCATTCAGGAAGTTTTGCTGCGCATGGGCAAGGACAAGCCGGAAAAGGAGCTGAACTGCGGCTGCTGCGGATATCCCACCTGCCGGGACAAGGCCATCGCCGTATGCCAGGGCAAGGCGGAAATCGAAATGTGTCTGCCGTTCCTGAAGGAAAAGGCAGAATCCTTCTCCGACAAGATCATCTCTGCCACCCCAAACGCAATTCTGGTGATGGACGAAACCCTCATGGTGCAGCAAATCAATCGCGCGGCCTGCAAACTGTTCAAGCTTACCAGCGCGGAAGACATTCTGCACGCGCCCGTGGTGCGGCTGCTGGATCCCGCCGATTACCTGAGCGTGGTTTCCACCGGAAAGAACATTGTCAACAAGTGCCACTATATCGCGGAATATAAGCTGTTTGTGGAAGAGACAATTCTTTACGACAAACAGTACAAGATTCTCATCAGCATCATGCGAGACGTTACCGAGCGGGAGATGAACCGCGAAAAGGACAACGAACTGCGCAAGCAGACCATCGAAGTCACCGACAAGGTAATCGACAAGCAAATGCGCGTCGTGCAGGAAATTGCCTCTCTGCTCGGAGAAACCACGGCGGAAACCAAGGTTGCCCTGACCAAGCTGAAGGATGCGATGCTCAATGACGAATGATTTGACCACCGATGCCGGATATGTATCCGCGAACAAATTTGGAGAAACCCTGTGCGGCGACCGGGTTGTGATTGAGAGCAACGATGACAACACGCTGCTGGTGCTGGCGGACGGACTGGGCAGCGGCGTGAAGGCCAACATTCTTTCCACCCTCACCAGCCGGATCATTGCCACCATGATCTCCGGCGGCATGCCCATCGACGCCTGTGTGGAAACCATTGCCGCCACCCTGCCGGTGTGCAAGGAACGGGGCGTGGCCTATTCCACGTTCACCGTCATTCATATTTTGAACAACGAAACCGCCCGCATCATCCAATTCGACAATCCTGACACGATTGTGCTGCGGGACGGCGCGCGATGGGAATACCCCGTCACCACGCGAACCGTTTCCGGAAAGACGATTCATGAATCCACCTTCCCGGTGAAGGAGCACGACGTGTTCATCGCCATGTCCGACGGGGCGCCGTATGCGGGCCTGGGAGACGCGTTCAACTATGGTTGGACCCGGGAAAACATCATCGACTTTGCGGAAGCCAACTATCAGGAAGGCAATTCCGCCAAGTACATTGCCAGCAACATCGTGGATGAATGCGTGCGGCTCTATGGCGGCGCGCCGGGAGACGACACCACCGTGGCGGCGGTGCGCATTCGCCGGCGGCATCCCGTAAACCTGATGATCGGCCCTCCTTCCACAAAGGATCAGGATGTGCGCATGATGAACCTGTTTTTCTCGAAACAGGGTGAAAAAATCGTATGCGGAGGCACCACATCCAAGCTGGCGGCCAACTATCTTGGCCAGCAGGTCATTCCCACTTTGGATTATCCGGACCCGGAGATCCCGCCAATTTCCAAGATCAAGGGCGTGGACTTAACCACAGAGGGCGTGGTAACGGTATCCAAGGTGTTGACCATTGCGGAAAAATTCCTGGACGGTTCCGATGCCGACATGGATTGGACCAATCATCATGACGGCGCTTCCCTCATCGCCCAGGCGCTGATTGAGCGTGCCACCGACATCAACTTCTTTGTGGGCAAGGCCATCAACCCCGCCCATCAGAATCCGGATCTGCCCATTACCTTCGGCATCAAGATTCAACTGATTGATTCCTTGGCCAAATGCCTGGAGAAAATCGGCAAAAAGATCAAAGTAAGCTATTTCTAAAGAAAGAGAGATCGTCCATGCGCATTTTTGACACGAACGTACAAAAGCTCAAATACGAAGTGCTGCGGGAAGTTGCTCGTCGCGCCTATGAAGATCGCCTGCTGGACTGTCAGACGGAGATCCCCAAAATGATCGCGCCGGGACCGCGGCCCACCATGCGCTGTTGCGTTTACAAGGAACGCGCCATCGTATCGGAGCGCATTCGCCTTGCCATGGGCGGCGACAAAAGCAATCCGAACGTCATTGAAGTTCTCCCCATCGCCTGCGATGAATGCCCGGTAAGCTGCTATCAGGTAGGCGTAGATTGCCGCGGCTGCATTGCCCATCGCTGTCAGGCCGCCTGTCCCAGAGACGCCATTTCCTTTGACGCCGACAAAAAGGCGCACATCGACCCGGACAAGTGCATCCAATGCGGAAAATGCGCTTCCGTTTGCCCGTACAGCGCAATTTCCCGGCATGTTCGCCCTTGTCAAAGCGCTTGCAAGGTGAACGCCATTTCCATGGACGAAAACAAGGATGCCAAAATCGACAACAACAAATGCATCTCTTGCGGCGCCTGCGTCTATCAGTGCCCGTTTGGCGCAATCGCGGACAAATCCTTCCTGGTGGACGCCATTCACCTGGTGCGCGAAAGCCAGAACAACGCGAAATATCGCGTGTACGCCATCGTTGCGCCCTCCATTTCCAGCCAGTTCCGCTACGCCAAGGTGGGCCAAATCATTACCGCATTAAAGCGGCTGGGCTTTTTCAGCGTCATCGAAGTAGCCCTGGGCGCAGACATGGTCGCCTGGAAGGAAGCGCAAGAGTTGGCGGAAAAGGGGCTGCTCACCTCCTCCTGCTGTCCCGCCTTCGTTCGGTATATTGAAACCCAATTTCCCAAACTGCGGGACAAGGTTTCTCACAATCTTTCTCCCATGGCAGAACTGGGCCGCTTTATCAAAGCGACGGATCCCACCGCCAAGGTGGTGTTCTTCGGCCCATGTACCGCCAAGAAGAGCGAAATTCTGCGGCCGGAGGTATCTCCCTGGGTGGACGTGGCGCTGACCTTCGAGGAATTGCAGGCGCTCATCGACTGCCGGGACTTCGACGTTTCCCAACTGCCGGAGGACGTACTGGACAACGCCAGCTTCTACGGACGAATTTTCGCACGCTCCGGCGGACTGACCGACGCCGTACGCCAGGCATTGAAGGAACAGAACCTGGATTTTGACCTGAAACCCATCGCCTGCGATGGCATCGAAGCCTGCAAAGCGGCTTTGATGAAGTTAAACGCCGGAAGGCTTCCGGAAAACTTCATTGAAGGCATGGTCTGCGTAGGCGGATGCATCGGCGGCGCAGGTTGTCTCACCCACGAAGCCAAGGACAAAAACCAAGTGGACCGCTACGGCGAAGAGGCCTTGGAAAAAAAGATCTCCGACGCACTGCGCGTGGTGGGAATGCAAAACGAATAACGATACGCAGAGGCGCTGCCCCAAACCCCGGCAAGGGAGGCAGCGCCTCCCCTGTACCCCCGCCATACCGATGGCGCGTGAGCGTAAATGGGATTGTCAGGGGATCAATATCCCTTGACCAGGGTGATGTTGGACTGCTTTGCAATCCAAGTCGCTTCGCAATCGCGGAGCGTATTTTTCATTCCCCAGCATGTCTCCCAACGCTCCCAGATGCACGCAACCCGTATTTGCGCAAATTCCACGTTGCATTGGTAGAATGCAACCGGAAAATATGCTATTCTCTGGTTGCGAAAAACATAGCAACGGAGGTATTCCCATGGGATTTGGAGCAAAACTGCAAAAGTTGCGCAAGGCGGCCGGCATGACTCAGGAACAACTTGCCGCGGCGCTGGAGGTCTCCCGTCAGGCTGTCAGCAAATGGGAAACGGATGAGGCCACGCCCGATACGGAAAAACTGGTGCGCATCGCCCGGCTGTTTGACGCGTCCCTGGACGAGATGCTGCTGGACCGCCCTGTGGAAGAATGCGAACCGCAACCGTGCGCGAATCCGCAGCCCGTTCCCCAAGTCATTGAAGTGGTAAACACTTTTCCACACAAAACGCCCGCGCCAGGCAGATCCAGCAGAATCGCAGGACTCTGCATGTCCGCGCTGGGCGGGCTGGGACTTCTCGTAATGCTGATTCTATCCACCATGATCGAATCAAAACGTGGGTTCTGGGATACATTTGTCTCCGGCAATGGAGAAACGATGCATGAATGGGCCTACGAAACCGTATACACGCTGCCGGCGTTTGTGCAAACCTATCGTCTGGGCGCGCTGGTGGCAGTGTGCTGCATCCTGCTGGCGGCGGGGCTGATTTTCTATTGGCGCGGGCGCGCCCGGCACAAAAACGCCGCCAAGCCTATCGCACCATGGTCAAAGCCGCCAGCAGCATAGCCAGCGCGGTCATGCCGAACGCCGTTTTGAGCAGCAGCAGCCTGCGCGCATGTTGACAGCGCATTCTTTTCCGCCGGGACAGCTGCTGTTTTTTGCGCACGTCCAACGGCGTATCGTCCAGCGGAACCTCCCGAATGGCGCTTTCGTCCACGGCGCCATGGGCGCGTGCCATCTCCACCGCGGATTTCGTATACTTGGAAAGCACTTCCTCCCGAACCCGGCCGCAGCGGACGCAATATTTCCTATCCCGTTCATTGGTTCTTCCGCAAACGCAAATCCATGTATCGATTCCCATTTCCGCATATCTTTGCGCATCCGGGCCGGCCAGAAAATCCAAAATGTTCCGTTCTTCTCCCGGCAAAACCGGCGCTTCGCCGACATCCACCACTTGTCCGGAACCGGCGCGCCAATCCGCCGAACCATCGACAAACCGAACCCGGGAAAAATGCAATGCCAAACGGTCTGCGCCCCAAACGCTGTCGCTGGACAAGGACAAAGTAATGCACCCGTCCGCGTTTTCCGCCAAACGCTCCGCGCGAAACGGCCTGGCTGCCGCCGCGCCGCTGGCTTGCGCCGACCAATCCGCCACCGCTTCCAGCGCCGCAATTCTTCTGCCGGAGAGGTTGCTGAGCCGCACCAGCGCCCGCGTGTGTCCGGCATCATCGTGAATCAACTCATATCCCCGCATTTCCAGCGGACATGAAAGGTCTACCTTCAATCGAGTCCCTCCAATTTTTGGCGTTGAGATAGATTATAGCATGTCTTGCGGCAAAAGTGCCGGAAATCACCATCTTTTCAATAGGATGTTCAGATTTTGTGCATTTTCCCAAAGCCGCGCTTTTCCCATCGGTTTTCGGTTGACGGCGCGGGAAAAGGTTAGTATAA
>JAQXRL010000071.1 GCA_029218505.1 Eubacteriales bacterium
TTTCCTTCTTCATATTGCGCCTTGTAATTGTCGTAATTCTCTACGGCATCATTGTACTGGGCCAGGCCTTCGTTGTACTGCTTCTCCGCATCTTCCAACTCCGCCATGCCTTTATTGTACTTTCTCCAGCCGTCGTCTAACTTCTTGCGGGCTTCTTCAAGCTGGGCATATGTCTCCTCATAAGCTTTCTGATATTCCTCTTCGCCCTGCGCAAGTTCCCGCTCCGCATTGCTCAATTCATACATGGATCGCGTAATTTCCTTGATTCCGCCATCCACTTGATTCCGATAATCCGCATATCCTGTCTGATATTGCAGTAAGCCGTCCTGCAGCTGCACAATTGCCTCGGTAATCTGCTTCAGAGCATCGTCCAATTGCGTCTTGGCATCCACAAGCTCCTGATCGGCAGAGTCGGATTGATTTTGCAATTCCTCTTCCGCATCGCTGAGTTCTGCTTTGGTCTTGTTGATAAACTGCACAAACTGGCGATGGCCAATCGGTTCCACCGCCTCTTCAAACGCCTCAACGCTTTGCGCATAGGCATCCTCATAAGAAGATATGCCTTGCGCGTGATCGTCCAACGTCACATACATTTCCGTATAGCGCGCATATGTAAACGCTGTTTCCGGAACCATGATGGCCAGCATCACGCTGCCGCCGCCAATGGACGACGTTCCATAATTGAAGGAAAAATACATGGGCGAGCGCACCAGGCCCACCACGGTAAATTCCCGGGTGGAAAGCACGGAATCCACGTCCGTTTCGCCAGCCATTTGCTTAAACCGGAGCACATCGCCGATTTTGCACTCGCCATAGAGCACGTTGTCTGCCAACGCAACGCACTCATTGTCGTTTTCCGGGAAGCGGCCTTCCACCAGCTTGGGCTGATTGATCCATTGCGTCTCGTCTTCCGGAATAGACAGAAGGCGCACGACACAGCCCGCATCTTCATTGTCCAAAATGGCATCCAATGAATATGCCGCCATCACGCGATCCACGCCGTCCATTTCCCGGACAACCTGCGCGTCCTTTTCGTCAAAGCCCACGGTGGACATCAGTTCAACGTCCATCAAATTTTGTTCGTTGAACATCTCATCCGCAGTAGCACGCATACTGGGCGCCGTCGTCTTGACGCCGATAAAGAAGCCGGACCCCATGCCGACAATCAGCAGAATGGAAATAAACCGGTTCAAAGATTTTTTGATCTCCCGGCGTATGTCTTTTCCCAATGCGCTTGTGCTCATTTCAACACGTCCTATCGCTGCTTTCTCTTACCATTCGATCTGGGATACCGGGATGGGATGATTGTTTACCTCGTTGCTAATGACTTGTCCGCTGCGCATGGTAATAACGCGATCTGCCATGGGCGTAATCGCCGCATTATGGGTAATCAACACTACGGTCATGCCGTTCTGTTTGCAGGTGTCCTGCAAAAGCTGCAAAATGCGCTTTCCGGTAATGTAATCCAATGCGCCCGTCGGTTCATCGCACAGCAGCAGCTTGGGATTTTTCGCCAGAGCACGGGCAATGGCCACGCGCTGCTGCTCGCCGCCGGACAGCTGCGCCGGAAAGTTGTTCATGCGGTCCGTAAGCCCAACCGCATTCATGATCTGGTCGATATCGCCGGGGTTGGGAGAAATCTGCATCGCCAATTCCACGTTCTCCCGCGCCGTAAGGTTTTGAATCAAATTGTAAAACTGGAACACAAAGCCAATGTCACGCCTTCTATACAACACCAATTTCTTTTCATTTAATTCGCTTACGCAGCGACCATCCACATAGATCTCGCCGCTGTCACATACATCAATTCCGCCCAAAATGTTCAATACCGTCGTCTTTCCTGCGCCGCTGGTTCCTACGACAACGGCAAATTCGCCCTTTTCCACCTGAAAAGTGACGTCTTTTGCCGCATGAATCGTCACTTCGCCCATCTGGTACCGTTTGCAAACCTTGTTGAAATCAATGTATGCTTTCATTTTTTCCTCCTGGCTTTGCTTTCCAAATGTATTTTCATCATACCACATTTTTATCCATAATGTGTTAAATCGTTGTTTCATTCCAAAGGATAATCTCGAAATAAGGCGACATAGCAATGGCCATGCCGCCTTATTTCCATATTCTTCTTTAAGGAAGCGTCCGTTCTTCGTCCGGCAACAATTCTTCCACCAATTTGCCATCTTCCGGATCATAGATTACGGTGGTATTGGTGTCGGCAAAGCCCACGGATCCCCAATCCACTTTTACAAGATAGCCTTCCTTCAATTTTACCTTCTGGTATTCTTTGCCCCAGCCAACCGTAGAACTGATGCATCGGCCGTCGATCAAATGCGCGCCGTCATAGATTTCCACATAAGATTGGGCCGCCAAGTATGCCAGCACATTGTATGTGCTAACCGGAATATCCGTACCTACGGTCCACTCGCCCACGCTCAAGACGATATAGCCAAAATCCTCCATGCCCTCCAGCGCCCGCACCACTCTGGCATTCAAGGCGTCCAATTCCGACCGTGTCATTCCGGAAAGGTCGTAATCGGAAGGCTGTGTATCGTCCTTGCCCAAGGAAAGGAAGGGCTGTTGCTTCATCAGCGTGATGTTGCCCCATTCCACCACAATTGTCTGATTTTTCTCCAGCCGCAGCCAAACAGGCTTGTTGCCCCATTCAGCAATGTTGCTGATTGCAACGCCGCACACATATGAGCCATCGGCTTCCTGAACCGTCACGTATGCCTGATCCACATTTTCCGGAAGCAAACGATACGTGCCCGCCTTCAAATCCTGGCCGACAATCCATGTTCCTTCCGCAACAACAAAGGCTTCTTCCTCGCTCAAATGCTCAATCGTCTGGGCGATTTGGGCATTCAAAGCAATCAAGCCTTCTTGATCCAGCGATTCTACGTTGATTTCCTCCGCTACGCCAACCCAAGCAAAGGCCAACGCCATCAGCACCAATACGGCGCAGCGTCCATATCTCATAAATCGCATTCCCTTTTCTATTGTTATTCATGCACGATTCCTATTATATTCTTACATCCAGATCTTGTCAAGTGAAGTTCTTCTTATTTTTTCTCGACTTTGCGCGTGCAGGATACATCCTTTCCGGAAACAGAAGGGCAAAACGACGCCGTCCCGGCCGACAGCAGCAAAATATGCCGCAACGCGCCAGGACGGCGTTGATGATCGTCCAAGATCAAAACAGCGTTATGTCTTGCAAAAACGCGGCAACTTCCTCGTTGTCCATGCCGGTGCAAGTGATAATCAGGCAATTCTCCCCGCCCTGCAAGACGGCCTGGGTATACATATTCCCCTCCAGGGACACATCAAACGCCGCGGCCGTACCCGCAGCAAGCTCAATTGTGCGCACAGAGGAAACGATCGTGCCCGACAGCTGCGTCCATCCATCGGCCAGCGCCTGTGCCGTCTGGTTTCCATCGCCTTCCGACGTGATCACGGCAATGTTCAATCCCCGCGCGCATGTTTCGTCGCATGCCGTAACCAGGCTGACATCCTGATTCAATCCCGTATCTGCCATCGCCGCCGCAGTCAGTCCTTCCAGCGCGTCTCCGGACAGCACCTGCATTCCCAGCGGCAGTTTCGCCAGAAAATACTCGCAAACAAATTCGTATGTCGGTTCTTCCGTTGCCTCCACTCCCTCTGCCAATGCGCAAGAAACCAGCATCATTGCCGCCAGCGCCAGGGACAACCATCTTTTTCCCACAGTCCACACCTCCCTTTTTCCACGTGCCGCCTTCCCAGAAACCGGAAGCGCACCGAACAGGAATATTCTATGCGGAAAAGCTGTCTGCTTCCCGCCCGAAAGCTGAAAAGCAATCTTACGCATCTGCGCTGCCGGCCACCGCCAAGCTGGACACCCAAACGGTGGGGCTGCCAAAGGTGCTGGAGGACGGCGGCGTGAACGTCAAATCGTTGGCCACGGCGGTAATGTTCTTCAATAAATCAAAGAAGTTCCCGGCAATGGTAATTCCGTTTGCCGCGCCGGACACTTTGCCCTCTCGCACAAAATATCCCTTTGCCGCCAGGGAAAAATCTCCGCTGATGGCATTTGCTCCGGCATGCAGGCCCTGCACGCTGGTAATCAGCAATCCATCGCCCATTTCCTGGAAAAGGGTCTGCGGCGCCGTTTCAGAAGGTTGCACATAGAAATTCGTGGGTGCAACGCCGACGCTGGAGGAATAGGATGGCCTGGACGCGTTGCCGGTGGTTTCCACGCCCTGCCGCTTGGCGGTTTTCAGGTTGTGCAAAAGCGTGGTGAGCTTGCCGCCATCCACCACCTTTTTTACCCTTGTGGCTACGCCTTCGCCGTCAAAGGCGGCGGAAGCGGCCATGTGCGGCATGTGTGGGTCGTCCAGAATCGTAACGCACTCCGCCGCGATGACCTCGCCCTCTCTCCCCTTCAGCAAAGACAGATCTTTTTGGGCGTTTTTGGCGGAAAATACGCCGGAAAACGTGCTTAGCAGATCCGCCATCGCGTCTCCGCGGATGCAGACGGGCGTGTCTCCGGAAGGCGCAGAAACCGCATTCAGCCCATCCACTGCCTCCCGCACCGCATTCTGAACCAACGATTCCACATCCAATGCAGACACGTCCTGGGTAAAGGCGAATTTATACCCAGAATTCACCTTGTCGCCATCCTTGGCCAGCGGCGCGATATAAGCGCCCAGAAGATTCCCCTTCCCGGACACATTCAATCCGCGCGTGTTCACGATCGCGGTTTCATGCATCTCGCTCATGATTTCGCAGCCTTCCACCTGCGGCACCTTGTCGCTCATGCCCAGGGTCAGCTGTTCCATGCGGCGACAGAGCTCCAGCTTTTCCGCCGCAGTCACTTTCTCCAGCGCGGGATGATAGGTTTCCACCTGCGCGTACTCCCCGCTTCCCGGATAAAGAAATTCCTCGTCTTCGCTTTCAATGAGCTGCGCGTTGGTCTTCGCGCCTTCCACCAGAAAATCAATGGCATCCTCATCCAAAACCTGCGTGGATGCATATCCCATCTTTCCATGGAACAAACCCCGAAAGCCCAGGCCCATGGAGTCTGCCGAAGAATAGGATATCACCTCGCCCTTGAATACCTCGCAGGAAAAATCGCTTCCTGCCGCATAGCATGCTTCACAATCCTGAAAACCGGCTTCCCGCGCCTTGGCAAACAGTTTCTGGATAAACTCTTCTCTGTTCATGTCATCGTCCTCCCACCGTCAGGCTGGTTACGCGAATCATTGGCTGGCCCACGTTGGTGGGTACGCTGCCGCTGGAGGAGCCGCACATGCCCTGGGCCATCCACATTTTTTTGCCTACGCGATCAATGCGCGTCAGAATTTCGCCGCCCCGTCCAATCAGCATGGCGCCGCGCACCGGCTTGTCAATCTTTCCATCCCGAATCAGATATCCTTCGTCCACGGCAAAGTTGAACTCGCCCGTGGCAGGGTTTACGGATCCGCCGCCCATGGTTTTGGCATACAAGCCGTCGCCACAGGTGGCAATGATCTCCCCTTCGTCGTCCGTTCCGGCGGCAATATACGTATTGCGCATGCGGGATGTGGGCGCAAAGGTGTAGTCCTGGCGCCTGCCGGAGCCGGTCACGGGCATGCCCATGCGGCGGCTGTTCAGCCGGTCCACCATGTAGTTTTTCAAAATACCTTTTTCAATCAGCACCAATCGCGTCGTGGGATTTCCCTCGTCATCCAAATTGCTGGAACCCCATTCGTTCACCATGGTGCCGTCATCAATGGCGGTGACAACGGGCGAGGCAATTTGCTGGCCCAGTTTTCCGCAAAACTCCGAATTCCCAAATGCCACGGAGGTTGCCTCCAGAGAATGCCCGCACGCCTCATGGAAAATTACGCCGCCAAAGCCGCCGTCAATCACCACCGGCATTACGCCGCCGGGACAATTGTCCGCGTGCAGCATGGTAACTGCCCGCTGGGCTGCGGCACGAGCCTCGCCTTCCGGATCCACCCTGGTTTCAAACAATTCAAACCCCATCAATGCGCCAGGGCCTGCAAACCCCGTTTGGTTTTCATTGCTTCCAGCGGCCACCGCGGCAAGCGCCATGCGGGTATACACGCGCCGGTCCTGCACAAACAAGCCTTCCGAATTGGCGATGAGCACTTCGCTGTCCCAATCCAGCAAATTGGCCTGCACTTGTTTGATTTCCTGGGACACGTCGCACGCCGCTTTCTGCGCATTTTTCAAAAGATTTGCCCGCCGCCGTCCCGGCACGTCCATCGGCAATTGGGCAACGGGATGAATGTTGGGAACCACGCTTCCCACCAGAGAAACCTGCGCCTGGGTTTTTGCGTCGCCAATGGCGTCCGCCGCCTTTGCCGCCGCCGCAGTCAGTCCGGCCAGCGTCGTATCGTTGGTGTGCACGTATACGCTGTTCAACCCGCAATATACGCGAATGCCTGCGCCATGAATCCTCGCGGTAACGGCGTTTTCAATGTGTCCGTCCATCAGCGTCAGCATATTTTGACGCTTGTCCTGACAGAATATTTCCGCAAAATCTCCGCCCGTCTTTAACGCCGCGCACAACGCCGCCTCAGCTATCCTTTTGGAAATCAATTTCTTGCCCTCCTATGCAAATTTGGTTTGCAATTCTTCGAATTTGTCATGGGTGATGAGCGCATCCAGCTTTGTTCCCCGCAATTTCACAATATATGTCCATCGTCCGTACGGCGCAATGGAATCGATATCGTTGATATTGACGATATAGCTTTTGTGGGTTCGGAAGAAAATATCCCCTGGAAGCCTGCTTTCAAGATCCCCCAATGCATCAGACGTAATATACCGCTCCCCGGTTTCCATGTACACCACTGTTGAGCGTTCTTCCCGCTGCACCAGCATGATTTGCCGCATGTCCAATACGCTCAATCCGTCCTTGTGTTTCAGCATCAGCCGCTGGGGCTTGGGCGCAAACACCTTGACCGGCTTCGTTTCCTGTTCCGTCAGGCGTTGGCGAATGCGCGCAAGGGTATTCATGGCCCGCTCCACAGGAAACGGTTTCACCAAATAATCAAACGCATACACCTCGAACGCGTTTTTCATATATTCTTCATGGGCCGTGGCGAACACCAGCACGGTTTTGGGGTTTCGATCCTGGATGGCGCGGGCGCATTCCACGCCGGACATGCCCGGCATTTCCACATCCATCAGCACCACATCCGGATGCTCCCGATCATACAATTCCAGCAGCGCATTTCCGTCTTCTGCCTCTCCAACCAGTTCATACCCTTCGGCGCGTTCCGCCAGTTTGCGCATCACGATGCGCATGCCAGGATCATCGTCCGCAATAATCATGCGTATGGAACTCATATTTCCTCCCTATCGTAAGCAGCGCAGCACCAAAACGTTTGATTTTGGCGCTGCTTTCTGCCTACAATTTATTTACCTGCCCCGATGCCTGGGACGCAAGGACACGGGTTTGTCCAAGATTTCCGCCATGACCACCGCTTCGCGCATGTGCGCCGCGTCCGTGAAACGCGCGCCGCAGGCGCAAGCGACAGCCTCCTTTCGATAAACGGTTTCAAACGGCGCTTCCTGCGCCTTCACGGCCTTGGTTCTGGGCGCCATGCCGGTCTCCATCCGCGGCATGCTTCCCGTTGCCAAATGGATCTGCTTTCCTTCCGCTTCTTTCTCGCCATCCAGCCTTGCAATCAGCGCCTTTGTCGCATCGGACAGGCGTGTTTCCACGGGCATCTGCATGCTTTGAGGCGTCATGTCTTCCGGCGTCATATCCTCAGGCTCCATGCGCTTTCCGGAATCCCCTTCAGAAACGGGCGCATGGAACGACTTTTGGGCCGTGGACGCAACCGGCACCTGCCCAGGCTTGTTGCTTCGCATCTGCCCCGCCCGCTTTTTGCTCTTGCCTACGGCGGCCAGGAAGATGCCAAT
>JAQXRL010000072.1 GCA_029218505.1 Eubacteriales bacterium
CCCCGATTCCCTGGTTGACTCCTTATTGTATAGGTTGTTTTCCCGTCTGTCATATCACAAAACAAGAATAACGGCAAAAAACCGAACGCATGACTCTGGACAGTACCCCAAGCAACAGACAGAGAAAGAAAAAGCTTGTCATAGAATAAGCATAGTTTACGCGGTCTTGCCTCGGAATTCAAGCGGGGTAAGACCGTTTTTGAGAGAAATACGCTCGAAATTATAGAAATTAACGTACTCGGACACAAGTTGCTCCACCTCAGTGCGGGTGGTAAAGTGCGCACGATACAGACATTCAGTTTTTAAGGTTCCGAAGAAATTCTCCATCGCAGCGTTATCATAGGGACAGCCGGGGCTGGACATCGAGGGAGAAATGAGGTATGCTTTCGTCAGGTCGAAGTATGCCTGGGAAGTGTATTGAGACCCCTGGTCACTGTGGAGTGCGAGTCCATCAGTGACCTTTTCCTGCGTACTTCCATTCTACAACAGGAGGTCTCTTTTTTCTATTGTCCGTTGGACTGGGTACGGTCCAGAATGACCGGCGGGATTTTTTTGTGCCGGGAAGGCAAGAGAAAACCTCCGCTGACCGGCTTTCGCAAAAGGCATGGAGCCACAACGAAGATGAGACTTCGCCGGAAACGGCGAGATGGACAATCCTATCGATGGCCTCTTTCGAGGGCGATCACAAGAGTTCTACCCTGATAGGGCCTGGTCAAATCGCCCGTTCAACATTTGTCTGCCGAAGATGCGTGGGACTTCCCGGTTGAACGGCGGAAAAGGAAGAAAGAGGCGGCTTTACCGGGAACAACGGGATGTGGATGCTGTTCCAGGCGGAATGCAGAACGAATTCCCGAAAAGGGGACATTCCCGCGTCAAAACTGCGTTTTTTGACGCGGGATGGGCTGGCCTGCGGAAATTTTGAGAAATTGCCGGGCGGAGATCGGAGCAGGAATGCATTTCCCTCTGCAAACGCTTGCATTTTGGCAGCCTGGAATTCCCGAAAAGGGAATTTGCACAGGCAAGGAGTGCGAAGCAGGCGGTTCCGGGCGATGCGCCCCGGATCCGGCTTGGCCAAACCACGCGTTCCACGGATGGTATCATTTTTCATGGTCCTTGCCGGCAGTGCCATCGTGCGGTATAAAGTGTTCCATATCCGTGCATACTGAGAGCATTCAATTTTGCGACTCGGAGGACGGATATGGGCGTTTTTTTGGATTGGCTGGGCAGTCTGCTGGAAGGCCGCACGCATAGAAGCATGGGAGCGACGGAAAGCGGAGATCCCGCCATCGGTCAACGGATGAAAACGCTGGCGGTGCAGATGCGGGTGGACGGGTATGCCAAACTTTCGCTGCGCGCGGATTGCCTCAGGCGCCTGCGCGCGTTGTCCCGCCAAACATCGCATCTGCTGGCCATCGCATCCCCGGGAGACATACGGCTGGAGCGATTGGTGAACGACCACCGGCTGATGGAATCCTGCGCGCGCCAGGCCAGCCTGGAGGGCGGCTTTCGCTTGCCCGCAGACGGCGGAGAACCCCGCATTTTGGCCATCGCCAGATGCCTGGTTGCCGCGGGAGATTTGCGCCTGGACAAGGAACGGCTTACCATGGCGCTGGCGGCGTTTGACGACGTGCAGGCGCTGAACATGGCGGAATTGTGGGCGGCGCCTACGGCGTTGAAAATTGCGTTGTCCGAAGCGTTTGCCGATTTGTCCCTGTCCATGCTGCTTGCCGCCAGGGAACGGCTGCGGGCAGAGGAATGGATTGCTTCCGGCGGCCGAAGTCCCGCGCTGAAGGATTGTTCCAGCACGTTTTTTGAACGGGCGCTGCAGCTTGCCGTGGAACGGGAATTGCCGGAATTGCGTTCGCGGTTGGAAGAGCATCTGCTGCGAAGGGATGAAACGCCCAGTCGCGTGATCCGCCTGGCCCATGAGGCGCAGGCGCTTTCCGACATGCGCCTGGATCATCTGGTTTGCACCCGGCGGATGTTGGATACGCTGAACTGGCAGGAATGCTTTCGCTTGCTGTCCCACACGGAAACGGAATTGCGCGGCGACCCCGCGGCGGTTTATCCGCACATGGACGATGCTTCCAGGGCGGAGATCCGCGCGCAGGTGGAATGGATTGCACGGAAAACCGGGTTGGGCGAAGCGACCGTGGCGCGCCATTGCGCAAATCTGGCCATGGAGGCCATGCGGGAATACGGCCAAACCGACGCCCGCAGCACCGTATGCTGGTGGTTATACGAAGACGAGGGGAGAAAGGCTCTGGCGGCCCGGCTGGGCGCGGCGGGCACGCGTCTGCCCGCGATGGTTCCGGATCCTTCCGGCAAAGGCATGGTCGCGCAAACATCCGCACTGGCGGCGTTGCTGTTGGCCGCATACATTTTCATCGTGGAAAGCCCGCTGATGTACCTTTATGGAATTCCGCTGGCTTGGTGCGCCGCAAATCTGCTGTTGGGAGCGATTGTTCCCAAATTCTTGCGGCCCCGGCGGCTGCTGAAGCTGGAATTTGAACGATTGCCGCCGGAATGCGCCACGCTGCTGGTAATGCCGGCGCTGATTCCTTCCGCCGCCAGAGGCGCGGATCTGTGCGATCAACTGGAAGCGCTGGGCTGTATGGACGACGACGAAAACACGGGCTATCTCCTGCTGGGAGACTTCAAGGATGGCGACAGAGAGCATACCGAAACAGACGCGGAAATTTTGCATTGTGTCCGCCAGCGCATTCAGCGCATGAACGACGCTGCCGGGCGGGAAAAGTATTTTTATCTTCATCGCAATCGCGTGTTCTATCAGCCGGATGGGAGATGGATGGGGCATGAGCGCAAGCGCGGCGCGATGATGGCGCTGAACCGCGTGCTGTTGGGGCAGCCCGACGCCGCCGGCGCTTTTGCGGCGGAGGGAAGCGCCTGCGCACGCCTGGCAGGACGTTTTCCATATGTGCTGACGCTGGACGCGGACACGAGGCTGTTGCCGGGAACGCTGCACAAATTGGCAGGCACGCTGGCGCATCCGCTGAATCGTTTCCGCGTGCAGGACGGACGACCGATGGGATATGCGCTGCTGCAGCCAAACATGGAATTGTCCGCCGCCGCCGTGAAAAATCGCTTTATTCGCCTGTTTGGCGGACAGGGCGGCATGGACAGCTATCCCGTGTCCATATCGAATTTGTATCAGGACATGACGGGCCAGGGCTGCTTTGGCGGAAAAGGAATTTACAACGTGGCGCGATTTATGGACGCATTGGAAGGCGCGTTGCCCGACGGCCGCATTCTCAGCCACGATTTGATCGAAGGGATCTTTTGCCGCGCCGGAAACGTATGCGATATTACGTTGTACGACGGCTTTCCGAGCAGCCTATCCGCATGGGCAAAGCGCCTGAACCGTTGGACGCGGGGAGATTGGCAGCTGCTGCCATATCTGTTTTCCAAAAAGCCCGTGCCGCCGGAAGGAAAACCCATGCCGGCCATTCATCGAATGAAGCTGCTGGACAATCTGCTGCGCAGTTTGTCTGCGCCGGCGTTGATTGCCCTGTTCACGGGAGCGATTTGGATGGACATGCCGCGCACCTTTGCGCTGGGCGTGATCTATGCGTTTCTTTCGCCGTTGATTCGGTTTTTGGTCGCGTCCGGCGAGGAATGGCGGCGCTCTGCGGCGCATCTGGCCGCGCTGCCGGCCATCGCGGCGACGCAAATCGATGCGATTTTGCGCACGCTGTGGCGGCTTGCATTTACGAAAAGACACATGCTGGATTGGGTCACTGCCGCCGACGCGGAACAGGGATCTTCCGCGCTATATGTCGCATGCCGCGCATGCGCCATCTTGCTGGCGCCCGGACTTTTGCGTCCCGCATGGATTCCTGCGACCCTGGCCCTGGGCGCGCTGTTTCTGGTATCGCCCAATTGGTTTGCGGATCTGGAAAATCAATCCACCGATAGCCGGGGTGCGCTGCGCCTGAAGCAGATCGGCACGCTGTCCCAGCTGGCCCGGGAAACTTGGCGCTTCTTTGAGACGTATGTAGACGAGACCGGCAATCATTTGCCTCCGGACAACGTGCAGTTGGATCCGCCGTTGGGGCCCGCCATGCGCACGTCGCCCACCAATATCGGCCTGTATCTTCTGTCCTGTCTTGCCGCCAGAGAATTGGGATTCATTCGGGACGAAGAAATGCTGCGCCGGATGGGCGACACCATGCAAACCCTGTCGCGCATGGAAAAATGGAACGGCCATCTGTTCAACTGGTATGACATTGTCACCCTGGCGCCCCTGAAACCCCGGTATGTCAGTTCTGTGGACAGCGGAAACCTGGCTGCGTGTCTTTTGCTGTGCGCCCAGGCCGTGTCGGACGAAACCCTTGCCGGGCAGATGCGGGATTTTGCCCGGAGCATGGATTTCCAGCAGCTGTATGATTCGGGGCGAAATCTGTTTGTCATCGGCATGGATGTGGAACACAACCGTTTGAGCGGATCGCATTATGATTTGCTGGCGTCGGAATCCCGCATTCTCAGCATGGTGGGAATCATGCAGGGCGTCGCGCCAATAAAGCATTGGTTCAAACTGGCCAGACCGGCGGTGCGCTTGCGGGACGGACAGGCTTTGGTTTCCTGGAGCGGCACGATGTTTGAATATCTCATGCCGGATTTGTTCCTGCGCGCGCCTTCGGGCTCGCTGTTGGGCGAAAGCGCGCAAAACGTGGTGCGGGCGCAGCAGGTCTTTGCCCAAAACCGGCAACGCCCCTGGGGCATTTCGGAATCCGGATACTATGCCTTTGATTTGCATTTGAATTATCAATATCGGGCGTTTGGCCTGCGCCAATTGGCATTGGGCGGCGCGTCCGCCCAGGAGGTGGTTGCGCCGTATGCGTCCGTGCTGGCGCTGAGCGTGTGCCCGGCTGCCGTTGCGGAAAACATCGATGCCATGCGGCAAAGGAATTGGTCGGATGATATGGGATTTTATGAGGCGGTGGACTATGCTGCCGGCGCGCCGCGATTGGTCAAAAGTCATATGGCGCATCATCAGGGAATGGCGCTATGCGCGCTGTGCAACGCCCTCACCGGCGATTGCCTGAACCGCTATTTTGCCCAAATTCCGCAGGCGAGGGCGATTTCCCTGCTGCTGGAGGAAAAGCCTGCTCCGCGCATTCGGTTGGCCAAGAGAGAGGAAACGGATGCGGGGAGAACGGAACGCGTGCTGCCCCAGGAGCGCGGAGACCGGCCTGCGGGCGGGGAACAGCGCCTGGCGGACGTGCACTTGTTGGCCGGCGCCGGCGCCACGGCCAGGCTTACCGCCATGGGCGGCATCTCTTACGTGAAAGATGGCGTGGCGGCCAATCGGTTTTCGGATGATTTTCTGCGCATCCGCGATGGCATTTTTACCCATGTTCGCAGTTTGGACAGCGGCGAATGCCTGGTGTTTGGCGAGGACGCGGAACCCGCCAGCCGGCGAATTCGTTTTGATGCGGGCGTGGCCAAATATCCCGCCCGATTGGGCGACGTGGAGATGGAACTTACCGTATCGGTTTCCCCCGAGGACGGCACGCTGATGCTGCGCATTGCCGCCCGGAATCAGGACAATCGTTCCGCGCGGCTGCGTTTTACCAACGCGTTTGCCGCGGCGGTTTGTCCCACGTCGGACATGCGCGCGCATCCCGTCTTTCAGGGACTGTTTGTGGAAAGCCGGCGCATGGGAGAAAACGCGCTGCTTCTGCGCCGCAGGCCGCGGAGCGAAAAGGAAGGCCATGTCGTGCTGATGCACATGGTTTCCGGCGGAGAAAACCCCCAAGTGGAGACAGACCTTGCCCGGCTTGTAGGCCGTGCAGGCGGTTTGTCCGTTCCGGGTGGGTTGGAAGAAAACCTTTCCGGAACCGTGGGGCACGTGCTCAACCCCTGCTGCGCCATATCGATTGACATGAACCTGCGTCCCGGCGCCATGGAGCAGGCGCACTTCTGCGTGGGTGTTCTGCCGCCGGAGGAAGCGGAGGCGTGGCTTGCCCGGAATGCGGCGGAGGCTGCCGCCGAGCGCGCGGAGCATCTTTCCGTTACCCGCGCAAAGGCGATGCTGGACTTTTTGCTGCTGTCTCCGGAAAAGCATCATTTGTTGCAGAGGGGTTCTGTTTTCCTGCTGGACGCACGGTTTCTTCCCCGGGAAAAAACGGACCGGCCGCGGCCGGGAATTTCCCGAAACCAGTTGTGGGCAGTGGGGATTTCCGGAGACTTTCCGCTGATTACCGTGTGCGTGTCGGAAGCGGCTCACATGGCGGTGGTGCGGGACGCGATCCGGGCGCATGAATTTTATCGTTCCATGGGCGTATGGACGGAACTGATCGTGCTGTGCGAAGAAGCCAGCGATTACGGAAGGCCGATGATGGACGCGCTGCGGGAACTGTTGATGGCCAGCCATCTGGGCGGAATGCTGGGCGCGCCGGGAGGAGCGTTCCTGATGGAAGCGCAACAGCTTGCGTCCCGGCAACGGGAGGCGCTGCAGCGCGCGTCCGCCATGTATTTTGGCGGAGAGGTGGGATTTTGGCCCCAATTGCGGGCGATGCTGGCCGTGACCCATTCTCCGGGCATGCCGGGTTATCAGGGAATTCCCAGCGAGGAATTTGCGCTTCCGGAAGTTGCGTTGGAGGAATACAACGGCTTTGGCGGCTTTGCCCAGGACGGCGGCGCATATGTGATCGACATCAATCCGGATGTGCCGCCCGCGCCATGGAGCAATATCCTGGCAAACGAACATTTCGGCGCCCTGTTTACCGAGCGCGGCGGAGGCTTTGCGTGGCACGAAAACAGTCGCAATGGACGCATTACCCCCTTTGACAACGACGCCCTTTCCGAAGGCTGGGGAATGATGTTATACCTCGCCGATGAAAAGAAAGGAAAATACCGCACGCTGTTGCCCGGACCCAATCCCGATGCGCCGTTTCGCGTAACGCATGCGCCTTCCGAAACGCGATGGGAGAGCGGCACGAACGCGCTGGCATTTTCCGTGACGGCCTTTGTGGATGGGGAACGACCCGGCCTGCGGCTGTTGGCAACCTTGCGCAACACATCGCGGCAGCCGGTTCGCCAGGTTGTTACCGCGTATGTGGACTGGGCGATGGGCGCGGAGAGCGCGGACATGCGCTTTACAAGGGCGTGGGCAAGGGATGGCGTTTGTGTCGCCACCGGCGGCATGCCGGGCGCATGCTTTCTGGCCTGTTCCAAACCGGCGGAAGCCGGGGCGGATCGCGCCAGTTTCCTGGGCCATGGCGGCATTGCGCATCCGGACGGCCTGATGAGCCAACGCGGCGGGCAAGGCGGATGGGCCTTGAGCGCCCGGGTGGACATTGCCCCCGGCCAGACGGAGGAGATTTGTTTTTTGCTGGGCTGGGGAGAGGACATTCCTGCCGCAATTCGCTATGCGCAGGAACGAGCCGGCAGCGAACCCAGGGAGATTTTGCAGGAAGTTCGGGGCGCATGGCGCAACCGGCTGGAGAAACTGCAAATCGAAACGCCGAATCCGGCCCTGAACCGCATGATGAACACATTTTTGCCCCATCAAACCCTGTCCGCGCGGATTCGCGGACGCACGGGATTGTATCAGCCCGGCGGCGCGTATGGCTTCCGGGATCAGTTGCAGGACATGCTGGCCATGCTGCCCTACGAACCGGAACGGGTGCGCAGGCATCTGTTGGTCAGCGCGGAACGTCAGTTTGAGGAAGGCGACGTTTTGCATTGGTGGCACATGCCGTATACCGGCGTGCGCACGGGCATTCGGGACGATTGCGTATTTCTGCCCTATGTCACGGCGCGATATGTGTTGGAAACCGGGGATTTCGGCGTGCTCACGGAAGAAATTCCCTATTTGGAAAACGCGCCCATTCCCGATGGAAGCAGCGATCTCTATGCCGAAATGCGCCCCGGAAACTGCGTGGAAACATTGCATCAGCACTGCATGCGGGCATTCCGGCGCGCTTCCCAAACGGGGCGGCATGGTCTTGCCCTCATGGGCGGCGGCGACTGGAACGACGGCATGAACCGCGTGGGCAACAAGGGCCTGGGAGAAAGCGTTTGGCTGTCGGAATTCGTCTCTGCATGCGCGACGCTGTACGCGGAAATTTCTCCCTCTCGGGAGGACGCCGCATGGTTGACGCTGATCAGCGCGCAAATGAACGCCGCCGTGGAAGAATTCGGATGGGATGGCGAATGGTATCTTCGCGCATATGACGATGACGGCGGCAAATTGGGAAGCGGCGAAGGAACCGTATGCCGCATTGACCTGATTTCCCAGGCGTGGGCGCAGCTGTGCGGGCTGGACAGCATGCGTTGCGCCCAGGCGTTGACCTCTGCCTGGCGCATGCTGGCGGACGAGGAACTGGGCGTCATCAAGCTGTTGACGCCGCCATTCCAGGATCCCTGTCGAGATCCGGGATATATCAAGGGATATCCGGCGGGAATTCGGGAAAACGGTGCACAGTATACGCACGCGGCCTGTTGGATGGCGCTGGCGCTGGCCCGGCAGGGAGACGCCGTCCATGCCCATCGCGCCGTGGACATGTTGCTCAGCAGCAATCATGCGGATACAAAAGACGCGGCCCTGCGCTATCGCGTGGAACCCTATGTGCTGGCAGCGGATATTTACACCGTTTCGCCCAACCAGGGCCGGGGCGGATGGACGTGGTATACCGGCGCGGCGGGCTGGCTGATGCAGGCTGTGTGGCGTTTAATGGGATATGAAAGAAGGGGCTTGCGGGTGCGCATTTGTCCGTTGTTGAACCAATGGCCGGAAGTTGCCCTGACGTTGCGCCATGGCGGCAGTGAATACCGCCTGGTATGCCGGAAGGACACGCGGCAGGCCAGCCTGGATGGAAAGCCACTGCCGGATGGCTGGCTGACGCTTCAGGATGATGGCGGGAAGCATGAGGCGCTGTTTCCGCCCCATGTTCCCAGCCAGGAGCATCGGGACGCTTCGGAAAGATCCGTCGCATGGCAATAAGCAAGGCCGGTGAAAATTCCTGGGTTTTCACCGGCGGGACTGTTTTCTGCCGCGGATGCTCCGGCTGTTTTTTCGCCCGATTTTGGCAGATGCGGGATGCGAAGAGAGCTTCGCATCCTGTTTTTTATGCCGGGCGAAGGAACGTTGCACAGGGGTGTTTTCAATGGAATTTGACGCATAGGTTCCGTAGAAAACGAAATCGGTCTCCTGTAACCTAAGATTTAATCTTTTTGACGCATAGAGTCCTTTCTTCCGGGAAACTGATTGGATATAATGGCGTTGTGCTGAATCATCGAACAAAAGTTTTGCGCAAGGTTGCGCGCGAAAAAGAAAGGCGGCGGTTGTATGCGATATTCTCTGTCCCATGTGCTGTGGTTGTTTGGCGGAATCATTGTGATGATGCTGCTGATCACGTGCATTCTGGTGAACATGCTGTTGACCAACTCCATGCGCGCGCAAAGGCGGGAGATGATCGAAATTGCGGCGGAAGATGTGGCGCGCAAAATCCAGGAACAGGTGGATGAAATTGGAAATCGTGCGCATTCCATGGCCGAGCATGCGGACGTCAAGAAATTTACCATCAGCACGCCGTCGAGGATGTATCAGGCGAAGGAAGCGATTTTCAGCAAATTGGGGGATATCACTGCGTTCATGTCTGTGGTGGAAGATGCCCGCCTGCGCCTGACGGATGGCCGGGACATGCATTATGTGTCCGAAAGGGCGGATTTTCAGTTTGTAGAACGGGCATTTGACCAGGTGCTGTCCGTCTGCGCCGTTGAAGAACCGTTTTGGGGCACGTTGATTTCGGATATCTGCATTGTGGATGGAAAGGGCATGTTTGCCGTGGCCAGTCCCATTTATGTTGGAAGCGGAATGAAATACACGGGTGCAATGATCAATCTGTGCAGCCTGGACACGCTTTTGCAAAGACTTCCGCAGGACGACGGCATTTATATTGTTTCCCGAAACGGGAAAATTGCGGCAAGCACCAGCGAGGAATTTGCGAACCGGTTTGCGCGCGTGGAGCATGGAGAAACGGAATTTTCTCTGGGCGGGACAAAAATGTATTCCACGCGCTGCGAAATTGGGACCCTTGGATGGACGCTGGACGCGGCGTATCCTGCGGTTGTGGCGGAGGAAGGCGGCACAATGCATGTCTGGCTTGCAACGCTGATGGGCGTGGTTCTGGCGCTGACCGTGGGGATTTTGCTGTGGGTACACCACATTATCGTGACGCCCATCAAGGACATCACCATTCAGATGCGGGCGATGCAGGGCATGAACGCGCGCATTGAAACTCCCGCAAGCGGCGAAAACGAAATGCTGCGCCTGACCCAGGGGATTAACGCCATGATTCATGCCCTGGAAAACACCACGCGGGACATGCTGTCTACGCAGGAAAGACTTTATCAGGTGGGTATGTTGCGCATGCGGGAACGAATTTTGTTTTTGCAGGCGCAGATCAATCCGCATTTCTTGTATAATAACCTGGAATGCATTCGGGGAATGGCCCTGATGAACGACGGAGAAGGCATTCGGGAAATGGTGGTGTGCATGGCGTCGCTGTATCGATATTGCGTTGTCGAGGAAAAAGAGGCATGCTTGCGGGATGAAATCGACAGTCTGTCCAGCTATATGCGCATCATCGCGCTGCGTTACAACGATACATATCTTCTGGAATGCGACGTTCCGGAAGCGTTGATGAACCGCCGTGTTGTGCGCATGATGTTGGAGCCGCTGGTGGAAAACACCATTCGCCATGGGTTCCTTTCCGCACATCGGGAATGCGGGCGCATTCGGGTGATTGCGCGGGAACAGGGAACGCGGCTCCGCGTGGTGATCCGGGATGACGGCGGCGCCATGCCCGGAGAAAAGATGGATCGCATCAACAGGGAACTGCGCCAAATGCGCGTGGGCGACGCGGAAGGCACGGGAGGCCGCATCGGCGTATACAACGTAAACGCCCGGGTGCGTTTGATTTTTGGCGAGGACTGCGGCGTGCAGTTTGCCCGGAATGATTGGGGCGGCCTGGACGCGATTGTGGAAATATCTTCGAAAAAACCTGAAACGCGGCGCTGAAAGGCAAAAATGCGTGCATTGTGTACGAAAATATCCCGTGATATAATCCATGTATACACAATGGATCGGAGATGGATTGCGTATGCGACGGCGCTTATGCCACTTGGGCCGGGAACTGTGGTCCGCAAAGTATATTTATGTTTTTCTGCTGCCGGGTTTGATCTATTATGGAATTTTTCGATACGGACCGATGTACGGCCTGCTGATGGCCTTTCAGGATTACAATGCCCGATTCGGTGTGATGGGCAGCCCATGGGTGGGCCTGAAGCATTTTCAGCGGATGTTTATTACGCCAAACTCCATTTCCGCGCTGGTCAACACGTTTGTGATCAGTTTTTCCCGTTTGCTCATTGAGTTTCCGGCGCCCATTTTGTTGGCGCTGCTGTTGAATGAAATGCGCGGAAGGCGAATGAAACGCATCTATCAAACGCTGTTTACGTTTCCGCATTTTCTTTCGTGGGTAATCGTGTCCTCAATTTTGAAAACCATGCTGGGCAACAACGGTGTGGTGAATGCGCTGATAGCGTTTTTTGGCGGGGAACGCGTCAATTTTCTGGCGACGCCGTCGCTGTTTCGGGGAATTTTGTACACCACGTCTATTTGGAAGGAAGCGGGTTGGTCGGCGATTTTATATATTGCGGCCATCGCAGGCGTGTATCCGGAATATTACGAAGCGGCCATTGTGGATGGCGCAAGCAGATTGCAGCGCATCTGGCATGTAACGCTGCCCGGAATTCGTCCCACCATTGCGGTGCTGTTCATTTTGTCGGTGGGGAACGTAATGAACGGTGGATTTGATCAAATCTTCAACATGCGAAATGGCGCGGTGGGCCGCGTGGCGGATATTCTTGATACATATGTGTATGATATTACCTTCAAGGCGACGCCCAATTACAGCTTTTCCACGGCGGTGGGCATGTTCAAATCCGTGGTGAATCTGGCCATGCTTTTGGGGGCGAACGGCGTGGTAAAGCGCCTGTCCGGTGAAGGCCTGTTGCAGTAAGGAGGCAGAACCATGCAAAAACAACACGGAAAGCCCCTGGAAACCATGGATGTGGTGGCGTTTGTCTCCATGACGCTGTTTGCCCTGGCAATCTTTTTTCCCTTTTATAACGCGGTGCTTACGTCCCTGATGTCCGCAAAGGAATACACGCAGCATCCGGTTACGCTGTTTCCCCGGGAAATCGTGCTGGACAGCTATCGGTTTTTGCTGGGGAAGGACCTGGTGGGCAAGGCATACCTGTCCTCTATTTTCATTACGGTGAGCGGATCGGCCTTTGGGCTGACGGTATCGGTATTGATGGCCTACGGGTTTTCCCGCGCCAGGTTTCCCGGAAAGAAATTTTTGTTTCGGCTGATTTTGTTTACCATGTTTTTTGACGTCGGTTTGATTCCCACGTATATCCTGTTGAAAAACCTGAAGCTCATTGACAACCGCCTGGCGATCATTCTGCTCTGCGGCGTATCCACCTTTAACATCATTTTGCTGAAGAGCAGCTTTGAACAGACGCCTGCCGCGCTGGAAGAAGCGGCAAAGATCGATGGCGCCAATGATATTCGCGTTTTCTGGAGCATACTGCTGCCGCTGCAGATGCCCATTTTGGCGACGATTACGCTGTTTTTGGCGGTGGGATATTGGAACGAATGGTTCTGGAGCATGCTGGTGCTGAATTCAAGGCACAAGCAGACGCTGCAGCTGCTGCTGCGTTCCTTGATTACGGAGGCGTCCGCGGAAACGGAAATGATGAGCGCCGCCGTTTCAGATAACGTATTTTCCCAAGGCGTGAAGATGGCGGCCGTGATCGTTACCATGCTGCCCATCATGCTGGTATATCCCTTTGTGCAGAAATATTTCGTAAAAGGGCTGCTGGTGGGCGCAATCAAGATGTGAAACCGTGCTGCGTTCCACTGGCGCGCAAGTGGGATGCGGCGGGAGATAAATGAAAGGGGTATGTTCCATGAAGAGAGTCCTGACCATTCTGTTGGCCTTGGCGTTGATGCTGCCGTCGGCGCTGGCGGAGTACGACGAGCATATGACGTTTACCACATCGTTTATTGAAACCGGAACGGCAGACAGCTATACAGACGACGCAGTGTATCGCCACTTTGCCGACAAATTCAACCTGGATTTTGAAACATACACGGTTACATGGGATAACTGGGAGGAAAAGGATCGCATTTGGATCAGCAGCGGCACCATGCCGGATCTGATGCAATGGAACTTTAAATATGATGAATATCTGACCTATGCGACCCAGGGGCTTATCGCGCCCATGCCGGAAGGCTGGGAGCAGGATTATCCCAATTTGTACGATTCCGTGGTGGCTTCCGGCATATACGAAAAATTGCTGGTGGACGGAAAAATATACGCGCTGCCAAGGGTGACATTCTATATTTTTTCTCCCATTGATGCGCCGATCAGCCACACGACGTACTATTATCGCAAGGATTGGGCCAAGGAACTGGGATACGATTTCGGATATACCGTGACCATTGACGAATTTATGCAGTTTTGCCGGGATGCCGTTGCCAAGGACATGGCGGGAAACGGCGCGACCATCGGCATTGCCGCAAAATCGAATTTCATGATGGATTTGCAAACGGCAATGTATGTGGAAGCCTGCGGTTCCGGCAGCGATTTTTCCAAGGTAAACGGCAAATACGTGTGGAATCCCACCTTGGACGGAACCACCGAGAGAATCAAGGCGCTGCGGGAATATTACAACGAAGGCGTGCTGGATCCGGACTTTTATCTGGACGCCAAGTCTGATCCCAAAAACAAATTTGCTTCCGGGTTGGCGGCGGCGCTGATTGAGGATGGACCATGCACCCATTTTGTATATCGGAAAAACGAATTTCTGGCGGCCAATCCGGATGTGGATCCCGCGGAAATTTGGGATTATATCGGCGCTTGCGCCCTCGTCAGCAACGACGGATTCTGGTATGGCAATGAAGGAACAAATTATTGGACGGCCTCCATCTTCAGTCCGGAAATTGACGAACAGCTGCAAAGGCGCATTCTGGCGTTGATGGATTATGCTTGCACGAAGGAAGCGCAGGAGATCATTGCGCTGGGCATTCCGGAAGTGGATTGGACCTATGACGAAAACGGCGGATATAAGATTCTGCGCCCGGCCAACGAGGACGGTTCATATCCGGATATCAAGAGCATTTACAGTTCCTGCTATTTTTGGTATATTTTCACCGTGCTGGCGGATGATTTCACCTTTGTGGATCCCACGCTGGACGCGTACATTCGGGAAACCGTGATGGCATTGTACAAGGCAAGAGCCGAGCACGGAGCGTATATACCGCTGGATGTGGATTACATGTTCTTTACCAGCGAGGCAAAATCCCAGTATTCGGTGAGCATTGACGATGAAATCATGCGCCTGATATTGGATTCCTCCGTAGACATCGATACGGAATGGGCAAAGTTCATTGAGGACAATCGCGCGTTGTGGGAACCGGTTGTGAACGATTTGAACGCTGCGTTTGCGGAATAAGCGCGATGGTTGCGCTGCGTTTGGGACAGCTCTCAAGGGGGCTGTCCCCAATCCCTGCAAAGGAGTGCGTGGAGGATGCTTCGCTGTATTCTGGTGGACGATGACCGATGGGCCCTGGTGGACATGCGCGGCAGTTTTCCCTTTGCGCATTTCGAGATTGAGATTGCGGGCAGCTATTTGAACGCAGAGGACGCCCTGGACGCCATGCGGAAGGATCCGCCGGATCTGGTGATTACGGACGTATGCATGCGGGAAGGCAGCGGTCTGGATCTTCTGTGCGCCAGCCGGAAGGCGGGAATCAACGCCCGCTTTATCATCGTCAGCGGACACGACAATTTTGCCTATGCGCAAACCGCGCTCAATCAAGGCGCGGCGTATTATCTGCTCAAGCCGATCAATCCCAACGAAGCGGCCCTGGCGTTGGAGAAGGCAGTTTCCGGGTTCCCGGCGGAGGCGGCAAAGGATTTCAAAGCCGCCAGCGGTTTCGAAGGCGCGTTGAATTATGTCAATGAGCACTATGCCGATTCCTTTACCTTGACGGAACTGGCCGGGCGTTTTTATTTGAACATGAACTATCTGTCAGATCAATTTACGAAAAAGACAGGCTGTACCTTTACGCAATATCGAAACAAACTGCGCGTCGCCCGGGCCAGATCCCTGCTGGATGCGGGATGGCAGCCGGCCGATGTGGCGCGGAAGGTAGGCTTTGAGGACGTGCGCTATTTTGCCAGGGTGTTTCAACAAACGACAGGCATCACGCCCATGCGATACAGAAAGGGGAATTCCAATGAAACTTGAAGGAAAGCGAGTGCTGGTAACGGGCGGAAGCAGGGGCATTGGATATGCCATTGCGGGCAGAATGCTGCAAGAAGGCGCGCAGGTGGTGATTACGGGCCGGCGCCGGAGCGCGCTGGAGGCAGCTGCCGCCGGTTTGGGCGCGGGCGCGCGGTTTCTTGCATGGGATTCCGCTGATGTGAGCGCGATTCCTGAAAAGCTGGACGCCGTGGAAGCGATGTTGGGCGGGCTGGATGTGCTGGTCAACAATGCGGGCGTATTGACGGCGCAGGATTGGGACGGAATGATGGCGGTCACGCCGGAAAGCTGGGATGCCACCATGAATGTCAATCTGCGAGGGGTGTTTTTTCTGTGTCAGGGCGTTGCCCGGCGCTGGATCGAGGGAAAACAGGAGGGACGCATTGTAAACGTGTGTTCCAACAACGCCTTTCGCGCGCTGGACACAGCCTATGCGGCCTCAAAATGGGCGATTCGCGGGTTGACCATGGGCATGGCGAAGCGTCTGGCGCCCCACGGAATTTTTGTCAATGCCGTCGCGCCGGGGCCTACGAGCACAAGCATGATGGATTGTGCGGACGGCGAAACCCATGCCTTTGCCGGCGCGCCCTTGGGCCGTTTCAGCTATCCGGAAGAAATCGCGGGCGTGTGCGCGTTTTTGGCGTCCGAAGAGGCGGGCAGCATGGTGGGGCAGGTGCTGGTGGCCGACGGCGGCGAAACGTTGCTGTAAGCGGCGAATGGGAGACGGGCCGTGCATTGGGATGCGATGGCGGCAAAAAATCCGCTGACAGGCGATTGCCTGGAAGGGATTTTTGCGGCGGTTTGTTGTGCGCCGAAGAAACGTGTCCCAACTCAACAGGGATTATGAAAAAGGCGGCCACGGGAGAGAAGCCTGTTCGGGCAGCCGTCCGCTGAACGGGTGGCCCGGTGCGCTGCGTTTTCGCATGCCCTTCTGCCTGTCCAAGCGAAAAACGCAATCGAATCCGCAACGCACGGGAACGGCAGGGTTGTCTCTTCAGTCCACGCCTTCCAGGCGATGAATGATTTCATCCTGATAATCCGTGGTCATGTCGTTAAAGTTCCAATTCCAACCCGTCACGCGCACTTGCAGGCCCTCATAATTTTCCGGATGCCGCTGAGCGTCCCGCAGGGTGTCCGCGTCGGTTACATTGCCCTGCATGGAGTATCCGCCCCTGGCGAAAAAGGTGCGCAACATGCCTACCATGGCCTTGAGGCCGGCCTCGCCTTTGGCGGCGGAAGAGTGCACCAGGAAGTCCAGCACACCGCTGCCGGGAATCTTTACCGCGTCGATCTTTGTGGCGGAAAGAATCAGCGCGGTCAGGCCGCTTCGGTCTTTGCCGATGGAAGCGCCCACGTTTTTTGCCAACGCAGTTCCCGCCATGCGGCCGTCCGGCGTGGCCCCGGTCTTTTCGCCGTAACGAATGTGGTAATCAATGGAGGCGAAGCCCAGCTGAAAGCGCCCGTTTCGACGGTTGGGGCGATCCAGATATGCGTCTGCATGGTTGACGATATCCACCACAAATTGATCCACGGAATCGATGTTGTTTCCGTATTTTTCCCGGTCGCGGCTGATTTCCAGGCGCAGTTTTTCGCATCCGGCCCAGTTTGCGTTCAGGACGTCCCGCAATTCTGCCAGGGTGATTCGGTTTTGGACGTACACGTATTTGCGAATCATGGCCAGACTGTCCGCGGCGGTGCCCGCGCAGGAACAGCAAACGGTGGATACGCCGTACCGGAAAGCATCTTCGCCATGCTCCAAACTGTAGGTCAGGGTGGCGCTGTCCATGGGCGAGGGATTGATTTCCGCAATATGTTCGTCGTAGAAGGAAGAAATGGTGATGGCTTTGTCCAGCAGGCAATCGAATTGACGATAGAAAGCCCGTTCAAAGTCCTGGAAGGTATGCATATCTTCCAAGGGCCCGGTTTCGCAGCCCACGCGGAATCCCGTTTGAGGATCCACGCCGTTGTTCAGCGCCAGTTCGATGGGCTTGGCCATGTTCAGCCGGTTGTGCAGGCAATCGGTGGTGCCGCCCTTCACGTTCAGGTTGAAGCAACCCCATGTGCCCACCTGCCATGGCTCCAGGGGCATTTGCCGGGATCGGGACATGATGGCTGTGGCGTTGTCCGCATTGATGAACACATACGAACCGCGGCTGTGGCGCACTTGATCCATCGCCTTTTCCAACAGCCAGTCCGGCGTTTTTTCGCTGGTGACCACGAAGATCTTCAGGTTGACGATGTTGGCATCGTAATATGCGTCGCAAATCAGCGATGTCAGCGGCGTGGCAATGGCGTTTCCGTCCCGGTCCAGTCCGCCGATGGACATGGGCTGGTTGTAGGGATGATTCTGGTAATCGTATTGAGCGAACAGATACATGAGCAGTTCCTTGATCTGTTCCCGGGTAAACAGCCCCTCGTCGATGTCCTTCAGGTAAAACGGATACAGCAACCGGTCCAAATCGCCGAAAGAGCGCGCCTGAACCGCTTCCAGATATTGCTGGATCAGATGAAACAGATAAATCAGCTGCATGGCTTCGTAAATATTCCGGGGCGCGCCTTGCGCCAGATTGCGCAGGCAGGCGGCGCGCATGGGCATGCGTTCATCTTCGCCGGCGCGGCGTTGGGCGCTGTCGGCCAATCGATGCATGAAGCGAATCAGCGCCTCGTATGTGATTTCAATGGCGTCGAAATAGTCCGTTTGCGCCGGGGTCGGTTCGGGGAAAGAAGCGCGCTTTTCCCGGGCGCGTTGAAGCAGCCCCGGAAATCCATAGCGCAGCACAGCGTCCCAATCCGGCACACTGTGGTCGTAATCCGCCCAGAAGCTTCCCGCGCCGGATTCGAACATATTTTCCATGGCGTCGCACACGCGTTGGGGCGCCTTGTCCAAGAGCTCCTTTTGCCAGCGTTCGCACAACACGCGCAAGGGTTTGACCGTCTTGCCGCCGCTGTTCATGTTGTGAATGCGCAGTCCCTTGGGGCTGCCGCCGAAGCGCAGCCCGGCGACGTTTACCCCGAACCAGTCCCGAGGATTGACCTCGATGGCGCCGTGATCCAGCACGAAGGCGAACGCTCTGGCCTTGATGATGGCGTGAGACGATCCCCGCAATTGGTCGTCAATTTTGAGAATTTCCCGTTCCAGCGCGTCGCAATCCGTGATTCCGCTGGCCGGTTCGAAATGCTCCTGCGCGTACATGTTCAGATACGGACGGTCGGTTTCGTAGCGATTCCACAGCATGGCGATTCCTCCTGACTATTCGGCGATATTTTTTGCGCGCAGAATATACGCGTCCTGCTCTTTTTTCTGCAAATTGTTGAACAGCACGTTCCAGCCGCATACGCGCACTTGCAGACTCTTGTATTTTTCGGGATGCTTTTGCGCTTCTTCCAGGACGGCGGGATCAAACACATTGAAATGAATGCTGATGCCGTTGTGCTCCATGTAGGTTTGCAAAAGGGCGCGCATGGCGACGAGGCCGTCTTCGCCCTGCACCGTGGCGGGATGCAGCATCACGTCCAGATTGCAGTCCTCCGGATACAGGGCGGAATCGATCTTCGCCACGGAGGACAGCAAGGCGGTGACGCCGCGCACGTCCATGCCCATGGTGGGGGAAAGATTTTTGCTCATTTCGTCTCCGGACATGCGGCCGTCGGGCGTGGCGCCGGTGCGTTCGCCAAAGGTAAAGAACGTGCGCGCCGAATGCATGGCGGCTTTGTAGAAACCGCCCCTGGCGTTGGGCCGTAAGTTGACCCGGGACGCGGCAAAGCGGCTGATGGATTGGGCGTACAAATCCACATCGGCTTGGTTGTTGCCGAATTTTTCCCGATCCTTCAGGATTTTCAGCCGCAGCTTTTCATAGCCCTTCCAGTTTACCGACAAGGCATCCCGCATTTCCGCCAGAGAAAGCTCTTTTTTCTCATACACATATCGGCGAACGGCCATCATTGCGTCGGCGGCGGTGGCAAGGCCCGTGTGCAGCATGGCGGTGGTGTTGTATTTTGAACCGTTGGCAAAGGCGTCCTTTGCGGTTTCCAGACTGTGCGTGATGGTTGCGGAAAACAGCGGCGTGGGATTGATTTCCAACAAATGCGGCTCAAAAGCGTCCACACAGCGCATGCCTTCGTCAATGAGATGACCCAGCTGCGCGATATATGCGGCGTAGAAATCGTCAAAGGCGGCCATGGATTCCGCGCTGCCGGTATGGGGACCGATCTGTTTGCCGGTGTAGGGGTCCAGCCCGTCGTGCAGCGCCAGTTCCACCGGCTTGAGCATATTCAGATACAGGGGAGCGGTGCTGACCTCCCTGGCGCGAACGACGTATTCGTAACAGCCCTTGATGTCGCATGTGCGGGCTTCTTCGTATGTCCGGCCAATGCCCATCATGGTGCGAACCACACCCGGTTCGCATACGAACACCAGACTGGCGTTGCCCCGGCGAATCATGTTGAACGCCAGGTCAACAAACGCCCGCGGCGTGTTGCGGTTGACCTTCAACTGGATCTTGGGGGTGGTGATGTGCAGCTTTTCGAACTCTTCCAGGATCAGATAAGAAAGCGGATTGATGACGCTGTCGCCGTTTTCATCCGTGCCGCCCAGATAAAAGGGATGTCCCCAGTAGTTGTTGATGCCTGCGAATTGCAGCAGGAAGTATGCAAAAAACTGGCGAATTTCCTTTTCGCTGAAGCGGCCTTCTTCCAAATCGCGCTTCATGTAGGGATAGATGGTGCGATCCATGTTGCCCAGAGAGCGCACCTGCAAGCCGCCAACGTGTTCGGACAGGAAGAAATATACGAAAATAAGATACAGAATCTCATACGTATTCCGGGGTTCTCGCTGGGCCAGCGCTTTCAGACAGGCAATTTCCCGTTCCATGCGGGAATCGCCCGCGCCGTGCTCCTGGGCGTATGCAGCCAGGCGTTCCAGCAGGCGCAGCACGGCGTGATATTGTATTTCAATGGCGTCAAAGTAATTTCGCGCGGCGTCGTCCATGGTTCCGGCGGCTTCCCGGCGGGCGCGATATTCCCGGGCGCGGCGCAGAAGCCCCGGAAAACCCAGCGCAAACAGTGCGTCCCAGTCCGGCACGGAATGGTCGAAATCCGGATACAGCATCAGCGCGGAGGATTCGTTCAGCAGACGCATTTCCTCTTCTAGTTCCGGCAGATATTTTGCATAAGTTTCCGCCCGCCATGCGCCCAACACAGGGGATACGGGCCTGTCATAGCGGTTGTAGCACACAAAACCGGGGAACAAATCGTGGCAATTGACGTCGATCTGCATGTTGTCGCATAGATATTCGAACAGTTTTGCCTTGACGATCTGCCGGGGCTGTTCCTTGCGCGCTTGCGCCAGCGCCATGGCGCCCTCCTTCAGGGCGGCATTGTCCAGACCCGTGGACGGATCGAATGCCGGGGATTGATACTTATCCTGCAAATATGCCACGTCTTCCGGACGGACGCTGTCGGATAAGGGCGTGGTAAAGATCTCGAAATGACTCAGCAGATAATCCTTCTGTTGCTCATGGGGATTTATGGACGGCATGGCTTTGTTCCCTCCTGTAGATTTTTCGCGGGCAGGCGCAGATGGCCGCCGCTGATGAGAATTCCGACGCAGACCAGCACAAAGGAGATCAGGTATGTAAGCTTGAAGATGTTTTCACCCAACAGCGCCCAGGAACACAGCGCGCTGAACAAGGATTCTGTAAACTTGATGACGGTAAGCCGGGACATGTCGTTGTATTTCAGCAGACAGTTCCACAGGGCGTATCCCATGCAGGACGCGAAGCACATATATGCCATGACGCCCAGGGACTTGGGCGTAACGGTGGAGATGGAACCCTTCAGGGAGATGCCCAGCGTCAGCAACACAATGCCACCCAACAACTGCGCCCAGGCGGTAACATACATGGGGTCGTATGTATCGTAGGCATTTTTGGAAAATACGACGCTGGCCACGGAGCAGAAGGATGCGCACAGAATCAAGGCGTCGTACAGGCTCATGGAGAAACGCAGGCCGCTTAAGTTGATGACGATAATGCTGAAAAATCCCAGCAGGCCGCCTACCAGCTTGGCGGGCGTGAAGCGGTCCTCCCGGCGAAACAAAAACGCAAAGCAGATGATGAACAGGGATCCGATCTGCTTGAGAATGGACGTCTTGGATCCGGGCAGATGGGATACGCCGATATATGTGCAGGCATAGTGCAAAACATATCCCGTCAGGGCGATCATGACAATATAGCCCAGCGCCTTTCCCTGGGGCAAGCGCAGCCGCCGGTCCCGAACGCTGACGCCGCCGATCAGAAGCAGGCCGCACGCAACAAACCGAATGCCCGCAAACAGCAGAATGCTGGGAATGAAGGCCGTGTTGACGCCGAAAGCCGCGTAGCCGATTTTGATCATGGGGAACAGGGAACCCCAGAAGAACATGACGGCCAGCGCCAACGGCAGCACAAAATTTGGATTTTGCAGAATCTTCTTTCCAAGGGACGTTTGATTGTTCATGTTTGTCATCCTTTCTGTGTATGGTCATTATATGCGCCGGAACGCGCGGTGTAAATGCCGGAAACAACCCGTTTGGCATTTTCGGCACACAAATCCCGCCGTGAACGCCGAAAGGAAAGAAATGGTGTTTACGGGAAGGCGGGAATGAATTATAATGAAACAAGCAAACCTTGCCTTCTGGGCGGGAAAGGACAACAAAATGGGCGAAAGAAGATCATTTTTGGCGCGAATTGCCTCCATGCTGATCTTGTTTGCGATGGTGCCGACCATGTTTCTGATGGTTGCTCTTTTGCATTATAACAACACCACCAGGCATTCCGCCGCAGTATACCGGGCAGAACAGGAATTGGACAATTTGGAAACGCAGCTGGCAGTGCTGCTGAACAATGTGGAAAACACGGCGACGGTATTGGCGTCGGATCAAACGTTGAATCGCGTAAGCAATACGCTGCGCCGGGGCACCACCCTTGGAGGAGAAATCGACGCGTACAAAGACATTCGGGAACTGATTTCCCTGCTGTCTATCAACGATGACATCGGCAAGGTTCGTCTGTATCTGCCGGATGGAAAACTGGTGACGCGGCAGCAGATGAACATCTTTGGGTTATCGGATCTTCAAGATGAGGCCCTGCCGGAAAGAATGAATTCCCGGGTGGTGAACTGCGGCTGGATGCTGGAAGAAGACGGCGTGTTTGCGTATTATTATCGCGCGGCGTTTACCAACCGCAGCAACGCGGTGATCGCGCTGGAGGTTTCCAAAGACGCCTTGCAGCGCGTGTTTCAACGGGTGAGCTCCATGGGAAAGTTTGTGCTGTGCTATGACGGAAGGGAGTTTTTTTCGGCGGGAAAAGAAGAGGGGGACATTGTGCGCGCGAAAGAGATGGGGGATTGGACGTTGCAGGCATCCATGATCAGCGATGCCTTCGTGGAAATGCGCGTGAATACGTTTGGATTTGTGCTGGGCATGATTTTGGCGATGTTGCCCATCATCCCGCTGCTGGCGCTGCGGTTTTCAAGAACCATCAGCCGCGCAGTAAACGAACTGGCCCAGGCCAATCAGGCGCTTACAAGGCAGGAATACACCCATATTCCGGAAAAGTCCAACGTGCGGGAATTGTACTGGCTGCAGCATTCCCACAATCAAATGGTGGACGCGATTCAGTCCATGATTTACGACGTGTACGAAGCCCGCCACGCCCGGGATGAGGCGGAAATGACATGCCTGTTCGAACAGGTGAAGCCGCATTTTCTGTATAACACGCTGGAAGGCGGAAAATGGCTGGCGATGCAGGAACATGCCGTTCGAACAACGGAATTTTTGGAAAAACTGTCTTTGTTTTATCGCATTGGATTGAGCCAGGGCAGAACCTTTGTGTGCTTGTCTCAGGAACTGGAGCATGTGAAACAATATGTGGATCTGATGAATCTGCGCTATTCCGGCAGAATTTTGCTGGAAATTCACGCCCAATGCGACGTGGAAAACGTTCGGGTTCTCAAACTGATCCTGCAGCCGCTGGTGGAAAATTCTGTGGAACACGGGCTGCACTTGTCCGGACGGGACGGCAGCATTGAGGTTTGCGCCTCCATTCAAGAAGGCATGTTGGAAATTGACGTGCGGGATACGGGAAGCGGCATTCCCCAGGAAATGTGCGACAGGCTCAACGCGGGAGAGGCCTGTGGCTACGGCTTGGACAACGTGCGCAAACGGCTGCGGATCTATTACGGCGAAACGGCCCGGCTGTGGTTTGAAAACCCGGCGGACGGCGGATTCCGCGCGCATATCTCCGTTCCCTGCGAAATGCGGGAAACCTAACAAGGGCCTTTTCCGGAAGGCAGGCTGGCGGACGGGGAAGCAGGCTCCCCTGCCATCCTCTTCAGATCTTTCCAGGGGAAAATCGGTTCCGTGGTCGCCGTACACGCCGCCGGCCGCGATTGGAATTCGAGAGGCACTAAGCCCTCTCGTGTTCTCCCTGCGTGTTTCGACAGGTTGGCGGCCTCCAGACAGGAGGCCGCTTTTTCTGGGGATGTAGAGAACCAAACGATAACAATATGGAGAAAACATAAAATATCCTCATGCAGGCATAGGATATTGAGACGATTATCTGGCAAAATGATACGGTTATTTGTTTACAAGAGGGAATACAAATTGCTATAATAATCTATGGTGTTAAGTTTGAGTGTTTGGAGGAATGACAATGACG